>NZ_JBHWGV010000015.1:29803-81947 GCF_042732955.1 Kitasatospora sp. NPDC059747
CGCGCGGCCCGGGCGCGCGGGGGCCCCCCGGGGGGGGGCGGGGGGGGGGGGGGGGGGGGGGGGGTTGGGGGGGGGGGGGGGGGGGGGGGGGGGGGGGGGGGGGCCCCCCCCCCCCCCCGGGGGCGCGGGCCCCCCCCCCCCCCCCGCCGGTCGGGCGCGGTCGCTCAGGCGACGGTGAACTTGAAGGTGCGGTCCTTGTCGCCGCTCTTGTCGAGCAGCGGGGTGAGCGCGTCGGCGACGTCCTGCGCGGTGATCGCCGCGGACTGGCCGTTCTTCTTGATCTTGACCTTGTCGAAGACGTTGCCGAGCTGGGCGTTGAGCGCGTCCAGGTCCCACTTGGGCGTCAGCTTGCCCGAGGCGTCCGGCACGAGGGTCAGCGCCTTGGCGGCGGTCAGCTTGCCGAAGTTAAACGTCTTGGCGCCGGCCGTGATGTGGATCGGGCCGCTGACCGCGGACTTGCCGAGGCCGTCCGCGGCGGCCTGCAGGGCCTGGGCGGAGACCTTCGGCTGGGCGGCCGTGACGTTCAGCGCGATCGGCTGGTCGGGCTTGCCGGCGGCGCGGTCGCGGTAGGCCTGCTCGACCACGGCGACGGCGCTCGCGGAGTCCAGCGCCTGACCGGCCTTGCCGGGCACGACGACCGGGTCGCCGGTGTCGCCGAACTTGACGTAGCCCTCCTGCAGGCCCTGGCCCGCCCCGGCGGCCAGGCCGTCGAGCGCGGCCTTGAGCTTGGCCCGGTCGACCTTGACCTCCGGCGCGACGTTCTTCGTGCCGCCCTGCAGCGACTTGATGACGTCGACCGGGCTGTAGCTGTGCTGGGTGAGGCCGTCGACGGTGGCCGTGGTGTCGAAGCCGAGTCCGGCGACGGTCGGGTCCAGGTCGACGCTCTGGTCGCCGATCTTCAGCTTGAGCGGCTGCTGGCCGGCCTTGCCCACCGTCTCGTCGAGCTGGTGGATGGCCTGGTCGCGGTTGTTGCCGCCGATGTCGGTGCCGAGCACCACGGTGCCCTTGGGGATGTCCGACTGGTTCAGCATCAGGCCGGTGCCGTACGCGGCGGCGCCGAGGAACAGGACGCCGCCGATGCCGTAGACGCCGAGCTTGACGATCTTCTTGCCGGCGCCGCCCTTCTTCTTGGCCTTGCCCTGCGCCTTGGCGGGCGCGGCCTTCGCGGGCTCCGCGGCGGCGGGGGCCGGGCCGCCGGCCTCCGGGCGGGGGCCGGGCGGGGGGGCCGGCAGCGGGGTGACCGCGGTGGCCTCCGGGTCGCGGCCGGGCTGCCGCGCACCGGCCGGGGCGGCGCCGAACGGATCGGTGCCGAACGGGCCGGTGCCGAACGGGTCGGCGGGGGAGGCCTTGCCGCCCGGTGCGCCCGGCGCGGCGGGGGCGCCGGGGAACAGGCCGCCGGGGGCGGCGAACGCGTCCTGGCCGGCGGGCGCACCGGGGCGCTGCGCGGCGAACGGGTCGGCGCCGGTGGGCGCGGAGGCGAACAGGCCCGGCTGCTGGCGGCCCTCGCCGGCACCCCGGCCGGCGCGCTGGGCGCCGTCCTGGGGCAGGCCGGGTATGGCGGCCGGCGCCGGAACGTCCTCGCGGATCGGCGCGAAGCCGTCGACGGAGGTGTCCTCGGGGTCGGCCGCGCCGCCGGCCGGGAAGGGCCGGGCGCTCTGCGGGCCGCGGTTCTGCGGGCGGCCGTCCGGGGCGCCGGCACCCTGCGGACCGCGCTTCTGCGGACGGCCGTTCTGCGGGCCGCGCGGACCGGCGGGGGTCGCCGCGGCGGGAGGAACGGGGGCGAACGGGTCGGCGGCGAACGGGGCCGCCGCGGCCTCGTACACGCCGGGCTCGTCGGCCCGGCCCTCCGGGCCGCCGAACGGCGCGGGAGCCGGGGCGGGCGCGGCGCCGTTGGCCTGCGCCTGGGCGGGGACCGGACGGCCGCTCTGCCGGGCGGCGCCCTGGCCGGAGCGCTGGGCGCCGTTCTGCGGGGCGCCCTCGGGGCGCGCGCCGTTCGGCTGGGGCTTGGGCCGGGCCTGGGCCTTGGCCTGCGGCTGGGCCTGGGGCTCGGCTCCGGCGCCCGGCGCACCGGCCGGGACCGGGGCGGGCGCGGCCTCGTTGGGCGCCGACGCGGCCTTCTTCTGCCGCGGCCGGAACCACGCGCCGGTCGACTCGGACTCGGAGGTCGCCGGCGGGATCGGCGGGATCTGCCACTCCGGCGGCAGGTTCGGCGGCGTCGCCGTGCGGCCGCCGCCCTCCATCACGCCGAGGACGGGGGAGGAGGGCGCGGAGCGGTGGCGCGCGCCGCCCGCCTCGGGGGCGGACGCCGGGGCCTCGTCGCCGGGGCCCTCCTCGTTCTTGACGGCGCTGCGGACGACGACCGGCGGGATCGGGCGCGAGCCGGGGATGTTGATCCGGACCCGGGTGGTCAGGGTGGTCTCGGTCTTCGGGACCTCGTCCTCGCCGCCCGACGCCGCGCCCTGGGCGGCACCGTTGCCGGCCCGGTCGCCGCCGGGCAGGCCCGGTGTGCCGTAGGGCGGGGTGCCCGACGGGTAGGCGTCCGGGCCCGTGCGCCGGGGCGTCGGGTGGGCGTTGTCAGATTCGCGGCTGCTCAATGCTGCTCTGCTCCGGGTTCGCGGGCGGGCCGTGCGGCGCGACCGCGGTTCGTGGTCGCCGGGCCTGGGGCGGGCGGCGGTCGGGTACGGCGTTCTGCGGCACCACCATACTGGGAAGAACTGAGCGGTGAACGGGTTCGGACAGATCCTGATACGTCCGGTTCCTCCGGTATGAGAGTACGGCCGTGTGGTCCTGACTGCGCGTCGTGCGCGGTACCGTACGCGCCGCACTCCCGGGCTCAGCGGGGCGGGTTGGGGACCCCGGGGAACCAGCTCGCGCGGGTGGGCAGGGTGGCGCAGATCACGCCCAGGATCGAGCCGGCGAACATCCAGGCGAGCGAGGTGGCATTGGGCCACAGCACGGTGTCGCCCTCCGGCCGCGGCACGATGACGACGACCAGGGCGATGAACCAGCCGGCCGCGGGCAGGGCGGCGCCCAGCCGGGTGCCGGTGACGCGCAGTCCGCCGTAGAAGGTGGCGGCGGTCGCGCCGAGCGCGAGCAGGACCCCCACGGGCGGCCACAAGGCCTGCACAAAGGATCCGCAGACCGAGACCGCGAAGCCGAGCGCGAAGAACAGGACATACGCCACGAACCGGGCGCCGCGCGGGGGCTGAGCCTCGGCCAGGCGCTCGTCCCGGGTGCCGAGGACGGTGGCGGCGAACGAGCGCTTCGGCGCCTGCGGCGGCTTCCGGTCGGCGGGGCCGGCGGACCCGGCCGGCGTGCGGTCGGCGGACTTGTTCATCGGGCGCCCTCCTCGGCGGTCGCCGCAGCGGTCTCTTCGGCGGTGGTGCGCTCGGCGTCCAGGCCGGCGAACAGGTCGTCCTCGGGCCGTCCGGGCCCCGCCTGCCCGCGCACCAGCTGGTAGTACTCGGTGGCCACCAGCGGCTGGCCGAGGTGGTTGGAGAGCGCGAACGAGGCGCCGTCCACGGTGATCTGGGTGACGTGCGCGGCCATCGCGGCGGCCTTCCGCCCGGCGTACGCGGCGCCGTCCACCGCGGTGGTGACCACCGCGTCGTCCACCACCCCGGGGACGTCCGACGGGGCGGCCGTGCCCGGGAAAGCCGCGCCGGCGGCGGTGGCGGCGAGCCCGGCCTCGATCACCGAGCGGGGCATCCGGTTCCAGTACACCTTGGCGATCCGCCATGCCGGGCCGAGCCCGGGCCCGTACGCCGGGTCGGCCGCGAGGTCGTACGCGCGCATCGCGACCCGGTGCGCCTGGATGTGGTCCGGGTGCCCGTAGCCGCCGTTCTCGTCGTACGTGACCAGGACCTGCGGCCGCACCTCGCGGATCACGGCGACGAGGTGGCCGGCCGCCTCGTCCACGTCGGCCCGCCAGAAGCAGCCGGGCGCGTCGTTCTCGGGCACGCCCATCATCCCGGAGTCGCGGTAGCGCCCCGGGCCGCCGAGGAAGCGGAAGTCGGTGACGCCGAGGGTGGCCATGGCGTCGGTCAGCTCGCCGATCCGGTGCGCGCCGAGGGCGTCGTCCCGATCGGCCGTCAGGTGCGCCAGCCCGGGCGGGATCACCTCGCCGCCCTCGCCGAGGGTGCAGGTCACCAGGGTGACGCGGGCGCCCTCGGCGGCGTACCGGGCCATGGTGGCGCCGTTGCCGATCGACTCGTCGTCGGGGTGGGCGTGCACCAGCAGCAGGCGGCGTCCGGTAGTCGAGGTCATGGGAGGAAGCCTAACGACCGGCCCGGCGGGCGCGGGAGCGCGCGCGGTTCAGAGCTTCAGGCCGTTGATCATCCCGGCGAGGTTGCTGGTGACCTGGCTGATCGACGGGGCGATGGAGCTGGACGCCAGGTAGAAGCCGAGCAGCGCGCAGATGATCGCGTGCGAGAGCTTCAGGCCGGAGCGGCGGACCATCACCACCACGATGACCAGCATCAGCATGGCTGCGGAGACGGACAAAGCCATGTCGGCTCACACCCCTTCTCGGGTGCGCCGCCCCCTGGGGAGGTCGGCGGTCGGACCGTGCGGGACTTGCGGTCGGGCGACCGGCGGTCCGGGACGGGGCCGGACGATCACCCGCCTGATCAGTCTTACCCGATGGGTGAGCGGAGCATTACGTTCGGTGAGTCCGCGCGCGCCGGGGTACGGCAGCACTCGTGGGGCGCATGGGCCGGTCGGAGGGGGTGCGGACCACTTTGGGGCGTACTTCCCGACGATGCTCCGAACGAGTGATCAAAACGCTCCCGGCAGCGCGCGCGAGAGGTCGTAGGGTCTGGTGCCATGACCTCCCACACCCCTGCGGACACCTTCCCCCGGCAGTACGCGCGGACCCTGCGCTACACCGTCGGCGCGCCCCGGTCGTTCTCCGTCGCACCGGACGGCTCCCGGGTCGTCTTCCTCCGCTCCCGCTCGGGCAGCGACCGGGCGAACCTGCTCTGGACCCTCGACACCGCCACCGCCGAGGAGCGGATCGCCGCCGACCCGGCCGTCCTGCTCGGCGGCGGCGAGGAGGACCTCTCCCCGGCCGAGAAGGCCCGCCGCGAGCGCAGCCGCGAGGGCTCGGCCGGCATCGTCGGCTACGCCCTCGACGCGGCCGGCCGGCTGGCCGCCTTCGCCCTGTCCGGCCGCCTGTTCACCGCCGACCTCGTGACCGGCGCCACCGCCGAACTCCCCGCCGAGGGCCCGCTGCTGGACCCGCGTCCCTCCCCGGACGGCCGGTACGTCGCGTACGCCAACACCGCCGGCGAGCTGCGGCTCACCCGCACCGACGGCAGCGGCGACCGCGCCCTCGCCGAGCCCGACGGGCCGAACGTCACGTGGGGGCAGGCCGAGTTCATCGCCCAGGAGGAGATGAGCCGCGACCGCGGCCACTGGTGGTCCCCGCAGGGCGACCGGCTGCTGGTCGAGCGCGCCGACGACACCCCGGTGCGCCGCTGGTGGATCGCCGACCCGGCCAACCCGGAGCGCGAGCCCGCCGAGGTCGCCTACCCCGCCGCCGGCACCGCCGACGCCGAGGTCGGGCTCTGGGTGTTCGACCTGGACGGCGGCCGCACCGAGGTCGACTGGGACCGCGCGGCCTTCCCCTACCTCGCCCGGGTGCACTGGTCCGGGGGCGGCGTGCCGCTGCTGCTCGTCCAGGCCCGCGACCAGCGCAGCCAGCGGATCCTCGGCCTCGACGTCGCCACCGGCGCCACCGAGGTGCTGTTCGAGGAGCACGACGACACCTGGCTGGAGCTGTTCCAGGGCGTCCCGGCCTGGACGCCGGACGGCAAGCTCGTGCGGATCTCCGACGAGGGCGGGGGCCGGGCGCTGGTGATCGGCGACCAGGCCGTCACCGGGGACGACCTGCACCTGCGCTCCGTCGTCGCGGTCACCGCCGACGAGGTGTTCTTCACCGCCTCCGGCGGCGCCGCCGAGACCGACCCCGAGCCCGGCTGGGTCGCCGTCGGCCGGATCGGCCACGACGGCAAGCGGCTCGCCTGGGAGGCCGCCAACGGCCGCCCGTTCACCTCCGTCACCACCGCCGTGCACGCGGCCGGCATCACCGTCCGGGCCACCGCCGAGCCCGACCTGCCCGGCAGCCTCGTCCAGGTCTCCCGGGACCTGCCCGAGGGCGTGGTCGTCGACGACGTCGCCACCATCGCCTCGTACGCCGAGACCCCGGTCATCACCGCCCGCCCGGTCTTCCGCTTCGCCGGCGAGCGCCGCATCCCCGCCGCCGTCTTCCTGCCCACCGGCTACGACCGCGAGCGCGACGGCCTGCTGCCCGTCCTCATGGACCCGTACGGCGGCCCGCACGGCCAGCGCGTCGTCCAGGCGCACAACCCGCACCTCACCTCGCAGTGGTTCGCCGACCAGGGCTTCGCCGTGATCGTCGCCGACGGGCGCGGCACCCCCGGGCGCGGTCCGGACTGGGAGAAGTCGATCGCCTTCGACTTCGCCGGGAGCACCCTGGACGACCAGGTGGACGCGCTCCAGGCGCTGGCCGGGGAGTTCCCGCTCGACCTCGGCAAGGTCGCCATCCGCGGCTGGTCCTACGGCGGCTACCTGTCCGCGCTCGCCGTGCTGCGCCGCCCGGACGTCTTCCACGCGGCCGTCGCCGGCGCGCCGGTGGCCGACTGGGAGCTGTACGACACCCACTACACCGAGCGCTACCTGGGCCACCCGGCCGAGCGGCCCGAGGTGTACGCGGCGAACTCGCTCACCGGGTACGCGGCCGGTCTGGAGCGCCCGCTGATGATCATCCACGGGCTCGCGGACGACAACGTGGTGGCCGCCCACACCCTGCGCCTGTCCTCCGCCCTGCTCGCCGCCGGCCGCCCGCACACCGTGCTGCCGCTGTCGGGCGTCACCCACATGACGCCGCAGGAGGAGGTCGCGGAGAACCTGCTGCTGCTCCAGGTCGACTTCGTGAAGCGCTCGCTGGGAATGTGACCCCGGCAGGGGCGCGCCAAAGCCCCTGACCAGCGGTTTCGGCGGCCGGTACCCCTGACGGGGGTACCGGCCGCCGGCATGACATCCGTCATACGGAACGCACGACGGCGGACACTGCCGCCGTACCCGGCCCGCGCGGGACTCTGAGGTGGTGCGAACGGCACCGGACGCGACACCACCAGGGGACAGGAGCAGGGCGATGGGCACGGATGTGGCCGCCTTCCGCGGCGTCGGCAAGAGCTACGGGCGGGTACGGGCCGTCGACGGGCTGGACCTCGTGCTGCGGCCGGGCGAGACCGTCGCCCTGCTCGGGCCCAACGGCGCGGGCAAGTCGACCAGCCTCGACCTGCTGCTCGGCCTGCGGGAGCCCGACCAGGGCACCGTCTCGCTGTTCGGCACCGGCCCGCGCGAGGCGATCGCGGCCGGGCGGGTCGGCGCGATGCTGCAGAGCGGCGGGCTGATGGCCGACGTCAAGGTCCGTGAACTGGTCAAGCTCGTCTGCGACGTCCACCCGCGCGGCCGCGCGGTCGCCCAGGTACTGACCGACGCGGGGGTCACCGAGCTGGCCGAGCGCCGGGTCGACAAGCTGTCCGGCGGCCAGGAGCAGCGGGTCCGCTTCGCCCTCGCGATCGCCGGCGACAGCGACCTGATCGTGCTGGACGAGCCCACCACCGGCATGGACGTCACCGTCCGGCAGGCGTTCTGGGCGAGCATGCGCGCCCAGGCCGACGCCGGGCGGACGGTGCTGTTCGCCACCCACTACCTGGAGGAGGCGGACTCGATCGCCGACCGCGTCCTGGTCCTGCACCGGGGCCGGCTGATCGCCGACGGCACCTCCGCGGAGATCAAGGCGCGTGCGGGCGCCCGCCGGGTGGCCTTCGAGCTCCACGACGCCGACCTCGCTCCGGACGCCGGCCCGTTCGACGGCGGCGTGCTGCGCACCCTGCCGGGCGTGCAGTCCCTGGACGTCACCGCCCGCGTGCCCGGCGTGCGGACGGTCCGGATCCGGACGGCGGACGCGGACGCGAGCGTCGCCGGGCTCTACCGGGCGGGCCTGTACCCGCGCGGACTGGAGGTCACTGGGCTGGGCCTGGAGCAGGCCTTCCTCACCATCACCGGCGAGCAGGACGACCGCGACGACCGGAACGCCGCCCCGAAGGAGACCGTGCGATGACCACCCTGATCCAGCTGGAGATCCTGCGGACCTTCCGCAACCGGCGCTACCTGTTCTTCACCGTTGCCTACCCGGCGCTGATGTACTTCTTCTTCATCCACGCCTACGGCTCCGCCAACCAGGCGGGCGGCCTCCCGGTGAAGACCTACTTCATGGTTTCGATGGCCACCTTCGGCGCGGTCGGCGCGGTGCTCACCGGCAACGCGCAGCGGATCTCGCTGGAGCGCAAGAGCGGCTGGACGCGTCAGCTGCGGCTGACGGCGCTGCCGGGCCGGGCGTACACCGTCGGCAAGATCGCGGCGAGCGCGGTGACCACGCTGCCGGCGATCCTGGTGGTGTTCGCGGTCGGCGCGAGCCAGGGCGTGTCGCTGGGCGCCGCGCAGTGGATCGGCCTCGCGGCCGCGCTGTGGCTGGGCAGCTTCGTGTTCGCCGCGCTCGGCGTGGCGCTCGGGTACGCGGCGGCGCCGGACTCGGTGCAGCCGATCGTGATGATCACCTACATGGCGATGGCGCTGCTCGGCGGCACCTGGTTCCCGGTGAGCGGTTCGCTGGAGAAGTTCGCCCGCTTCAACCCGGTGTTCCTGTACAACAAGCTGGCCGCCTTCACCCAGCCCGGGCACTCGCTGGACACCGTCGCCGTCGCGGGGCTGGCCGCCTTCCTCGCGGTGTTCGTCGCCGCCGCCACCGCCTTGTACCGGCGCGACACCCGACAGGCATGATGATCCACATGGACGACACCCGCCGCACCCACCGCACCGACGAGCAGCCGGAGGTGGGTGTGGCGCGCGCGTCGTTCATGAACGTCCCCGGATCCCCGGTGGAGACCAGGCGGCAGATGCTGGTCAAGGTCGCCTGGATGCTGCTGTGGATGCTCTACCTGGCCTACCCGGCGGGCGAGCTGCTGCGCGGCGGCCACAGCGAGGCCGCCCGGGTCTTCGGCTGGGTGTGCCTGGTCGGCTTCGTGGCCGCCTACGTCCTGCTGGTGATCTTCCGCTCGACGGCGGGGATGAAGCCGCGGGCCTGCCGGGTGATCGTCGCGATGATGGTCGTGCTCGCGGTCGTGGCCACCTTCGTCCTCGGCGGCACCTTCCTGACGCTCTTCATCTACGCCTCGGTCTGCCTCGCGATCATCACGCCGGTGCGGCTCGCGCCGCGCGCGCTCCTCGGCATGGCGGTGCTCACCGGCGCCACCGGCCTGGCCGTCGACGCCGGTTCGGACGCCACCACGACCTTCGCCCTCAGCGCCTTCCTCTCCGGCATCGCGATGACCGGCCTGCAGCGGCTCGTCGCCACCATGAAGGAGCTGCGCGAGGCCCGGGCCGCCGTCGCGCACCTGGCCGCCTCCGAGGAGCGGCTGCGGCTCGCCCGCGACCTGCACGACCTGCTCGGGCACTCGCTGTCGCTGATCACGCTGAAGAGCGAGCTCGCCGGGCGGTTCATGGACGCCGGGAAGGACGAGGCGGCGCGGGCGCAGGTCGCGGACATCGAGCAGGTGGCGCGGCAGTCGCTGATCGACGTCCGGGAGGCGGTGACCGGCTTCCGCCGGCCCACCCTGCCGGTCGAACTCGCCGCCGCCCGCACGGCGCTGGCCGCGGCGCAGGTGCGGCTGGACGCGTCGCCGGAGCTCGTCGACAGCTGGCCGGGCCTCGCCACCGAGGAGGCGGGCGCGCTGGCCTGGGCGCTGCGCGAGGCCGTCACCAACATCGTCCGTCACGGCGAGGGCGCCACCGTCTGCACCGTCACCGCCGACACGGCGTGGGAGGACAGCGGCGAGCGCTTCGCCGTCCTGCAGATCACCGACGACGGGCGCGGCCCGGGCAAGTCCCAGCCGGGCAACGGCCTCTCGGGCCTGGACGAGCGCCTCGCCCTCGTCGGCGGCCGCCTGGAGCGCGGCCCGGGGGAGCGCGGCAAGGGCTTCCGGCTGCGCGCGATGGTGCCGCTGCGCGAGGTGCCGGCGCCGGTGACGCCGACGGCCGAGCGGTCGTAGGGGGAACGCAGAGGAGCCCGTGCGCGGGTGCGCACGGGCTCCTCCTGCTCACGGTGGGCGGACCGAGCCCCACGGGGTGCCGCCGGTCACCCCGGCCGCTGCGGTCAGCCGCAGGAGCTCGCCACCGCGCCGAGGCCGCTGATGTCGCCGAAGGCCGCCAGCAGGGCCTTCATGCGCTGCTCGAAGTTCTTGCCCTTGATGAGCACCTTGGCGAGCTTCACCACGCCGCCGAACTTGCGGATCTTCGAGACCGCGAGCGCGTTGCCCGCGATGAAACCGCCGACGGCACCCACGCACTTGGCCAGGTGCCACGCGTCGCCCCAGCCCCAGAACTGCGGGGTGACGGCGCCCTCCGGCGCGCCGGTTCCGGTCGCGTCGTCCGAGGACGCGTCGTCCGACGCCGCGGTGAGGTAGGCGAGGGCCGACGCCTGGGCGTCCTCGTCGTCCGGGTACATCGCCTGGACGACCTGGTCGAGCGAGGCGTCCTCCGGCAGGTCCGCCAGGCGGTCCTCCAGCCCGTCCTCGACGATCGTCGGGGCGGGCGTGCCCTCGAAGGCCTGGGCGAGGGCGTGCGCCTCGACGGTGGCCTGCGCGAGCCGGACGTTGTGCTGCTCGGTGGCGCTCGCCATGCCCGCACCACTGCCCAGTGCGAGAGCGGTGACGACCGTGACGGCGGCCATGCGGAGCTGGTTCTTGGTCACTTTCGTTTCCCTGTCTGTTGTGCGCACACAGGGGTCCTCGTATCCGTTCGGGAGGAAGTGCACAACCGCGAGCAGGATCCCCCGAATTGCGGCGCCGAAGCCCCCGAGCGCGCCGATCCCCGTCGGTCCGGGACGATCACGGATGATCGCGCCCCCGGCGGTGGTCGAGCCCGCCGGTCCGGACGAGTGGAAAACGTAGCGGAAACCGGTGACCAAGGCCCGTAAATGAGGGTGACCGGACCAACGTGATAGTGCAATTGTCAGCGGGGGACTGCTACTTGATAGTGGTCCGGACTGCACGGGTCCGAGAATCGGGGGAAGCGGCTGTGCCTGCGCACGGGGGAGACGCGACGTTGACGGCGGGGCCGGCCCGGGAGTCCGGGCCGGACGCCTACTGGTCCGCCACGACGGGTGACCTGGTCGAGTACCGGACCGGACTGGAGCGCGCCTGGCTGACGCTCCTCGACTTCGACCCGGGGATCACCGCCTTCGCCACCCGGCCGCTGCGGTTCGGGGCGGTCGACGACGACGGCCCGTGGCGGCACGCCCCGTTCGTCCTGGCGCGCCGCGCCGACGGCCGGAGCCTGGTCCTGGAGACCGACGAGCCGGCGCCCGGGCACCGGGCCGAGCGGGTCCGGCGCGCCTGCGCCGAACTGGGCTGGGACCACCGCCGGGTGGGCGAGCCGGACCGCCAGCGCTGGGCGAACGTCGAGTTCCTCTCCGGAGCGAGACGCCCGGTCCACCTCGGTGCCGAACTCGCCCCCCGGCTGCTGCGACTGGCCCGCGGCGGCACCACGATCGGCGGCCTGCTGGCCCGCATGCCGTACCCCGACCTGGCCCGCGGCGTGCTGTTCCACCTGATGTGGCACCACCGCGTGGTCGCCGACCTCGACGTACCCCTGCGGGAGGCGACCCTCGTCACGACCGCCGGGGAGCCGGCGTGACCCCGGCCACCCGCGGACCGTTCCGGCTGCACTGCGGCGCCCGGCTCTGGCTCGACGGCCGGCCGCACACCGTCACCGGCATCACCGACGACACGGTCCGGCTCCGCGCGGACACCGGAGCACTCACCCTGATCGGCGCCGGCGCCCTGCTCGCCGAGCCCACCTTCCGGCCGTACGGCCAGGCACCGGACGGCACGGCCCCCGAGGAGGGCCGCCCGGACGCCGGCGCCCTGCTGGACCGGCTGAGTCCCCAGCAGTGGCGCGAACTCTTACGGGCCCAGGAGCACCTCCTGGAACTCACCACCGGCTACCGTTCCGGCTGCCCGGACGACTCCAGGCCGGACGAGCCCCGGGCCCAGTACGCGCCGGGGCTCTCCCTGACCCGCCGGGTGGAGAGCAAGGCCGCCGAACTCGGCTACGCGCCCGTGCAGATGTGGCGGCGCCTGAAGCGCTGGCGGGAGGAGGGCCTGTGGGGGCTGGTGGACCGCCGCTCGCTGCGCCGCTCCGGCCCCGCCGGCCCGGCGGGCGCACCCGCGAAGCCCGACCGGGCCGAGCCGCCGGAGATCCCCGGCCTGCCCCTGGTGGCGCACCGCCCCGGCGCGGTGGTGCTGGTCGACACCGTCCCGCTGGACGTGAGCGCCGTCGACCCGGCCACCGGCGCCGTGACCCCGGTCGGCCTGACCGCCGCCGTCGACCTCTGCACCCGCAGCCTGCTGGGCTGGCGCCTGCTGCCGGGCGGTGCGGGGCCGGTGGACGCCGGGCTCGTGATCGCCGACGCCCTCGTGCCCGAGCCGATGCGGCCGGGCTGGCCGGACGATCTGCGGCACCGGACGCTGCGGCTGCCCTGCGAACCGCTGCTGGCGGCGGACGAGCGGTTCGCGGCCGCCGCGGCCCGTCCGGTGGTCTTCCCCGAGCGGATCGTCGTCGACCGCGGCGCGGCGGTCGTCCCGGAGACGGTCAAGGACGTCTGCCGCCGCTACGGCATCGTCGTCCAGGGCGGCCGGGCGTACCCGCCGGCCGGCAAACCCCAGGCCGTCGCCGCCCTCGCGCACGTCCGGGCGCAGTTCGCCGCCCACCTCGCCGGCCGCGGCGAGAAGCCGGACCGCCCCCGGACGACCGGCGAACTGGAGGAGCTCTTCGCCGAGTACGCCGTCGCCGGCTACCAGCGCCGCCGCCAGCCCGGACTGGCCCTGCCCGGCCTGCCCGGCTCCGACCTCAGCCCGAACGAGGCCTACCGGCTCGCGGTCCACCGCTGCGGCTACATCGCCGCCCCGCGCGATCCGGCGCTGTTCCTCGAACTCCTCCCGATCCACTGGGCCGTGATCCGCCCCGACGGGGTGCACAAGGACGGCCTGCGCTACGACGGCCGCGCGCTGCGGCGCCACGTCGGCCGGCCGTCGCCGTACCCCGGGGGCCGGTGGCCGATCCGCTACGACCCCCGCGACCCCGGCCGGGTCCACTTCCACGACCCGGGCACCGGGACGTGGTCGGCGCTGGCCAGGACCTCCGGCCCGGGCGGGGTCGAGCCGTTCGCGGACCTGACGCCGGCTCTGCGGGAGGTCCTCGTCCACCGCGGCGCCCGCACCGGCGCCGTCCCCGCGCAGCGCGGCCCGCTGAGCCGGGAGCGGGCCGCCGAACCGGCCGGCGGACTCCCGGGGGAGCAGGCCGCCGTGCCAAGATCAGCCAATGAGTGACGATCAGAACGGCCCCTCGATCCGCGTGCTGCTGGCCGAGGACCAGGGGATGGTCCGGGAGGCGCTGGCGGCGCTGCTCGGACTGGAGGGGGACATCGACGTCGTGGCGCAGGTGGGCCGCGGCGACGAGGTGGTGGCGGCGGTGCTGGCGAACGACGTCCAGGTCGCCGTACTGGACATCGAGATGCCCGGCATGACGGGCATCGAGGCGGCGGCGAAGCTGCACCGGGAGGCGCCGGGGACGAAGGTCGTGATCGCGACGACCTTCGGGCGGCCCGGCTACCTGCGGCGGGCGATGGAGTCCGGCGCGGACGCGTTCCTGGTGAAGGACGCGCCCGCCTCCGAACTCGCCGAGGCGATCCGCCGGGTGCTGCGCGGGGAGCGGGTGATCGACCCGGCGCTGGCCGCCGCCGCGCTGGCCGAGGGCGCCAACCCGCTGACCGCCCGCGAGCGGGACGTCCTCGGGGCGGCGGCGGACGGCGCGGTGAACGCGGACATCGCCAAGCGCCTGCACCTGTCCGAGGGCACGGTCCGCAACTACCTCTCGATGGCGATCCAGAAGACCGAGGCCCGCAACCGCACCGAGGCGGTCCGCATCGCCCGCGAGAAGGGCTGGCTGTAGTCCGTCGGTCGAGTCGGTCGAGTCGGTCGAGTCAGTCGAGTCGGTCGAGTCAGTTGAGCCGGTGCCGGGCCGCCCTGGCCTCCTGGCGGACCTTGGCCGCCGCGTCCGGGTCGAAGGCGTCGAGGATCTCGGCGTAGGCGTCCATCTCGGCCGAGCCGCCGAGGAAGTCCCCGGTCCGGACGAGGAGTTCGGCGCGTTCGAGGCGCAGCTGGGCGGGGTGGCGGGGGAGCAGCAGGGCGAGTTCGGTGGCCCAGAGCTGGGTGCGGGCGTGTTCGGGCCGTTCGGAGGCCCAGGCCCGGATGTTGCCGAGGACGCGGTGGACGATGTCGAGCGGCTGGGCGGGGGTGAGCAGCGCGGGCGCGAAGGGGTGCCCGGTGGCCTCGACGAGGCGCTCGGCGTCGCCGGGGTCGAGCAGCCGTCCGCCGTGGAAGGGGTCGGCCAGGACGTACTCCTCGCCGCCGGCCGGGCCGCCGACGGCGACGATGAAGTGGCCGGGCAGCGCGATGCCGTGGACGGTGAGCCCGGCCCGCCGGCCGACCGCCATCCATACCAGGGACAGCGTGATGGGCAGCCCGCGCCGCCGCCGCAGGACCTCCGGCAGCAGCGAGGACTCCAGCCGCCGGTAGTCGGACTGCCGCCCGTGGAACCGCTCCCGCCCGCCGAGGACGGCGGCGAGCAGGGCGGCGGTCTCCTCGGGCCCGGCGGGGGCGCGTTCGGCGACCGCGAGGCGGACGGCGGCGGCGTGCCGGTCGAGGGCGGCCCCGCACGCGGCGAGCAGGGCGTCGAGGCCCGGCGGCTCGCCGGGGTCGTCCGGGTCGGTGAGGGGGCCGTGTTCGGCGGCGGCGAGCAGGCAGAGCAGCACGGGGTCGGGCTGTTCGGCGCGGGCGGCGGTCCGGAAGCGGTCTCTGCTCTGCTCGGTCACGGTGACGGCGACGGCTTTCCTACGGCGGGCGGGCGATCGGGCAAGCGGTGGCCTGGGCTACCCCTGGGGCGGCCGGGCGTAGTGGTAAGTGTGACTGGTCGTGAAGCCGAGTCCGTCATAGAGCGCGACCGCACCGTCGTTGTCCGCCTCGACCTGCAGGTAGGCCCCGGTGGCGCCCTCCTCGGCGGCGCGGGCGGCGAGCACCGCCATGACGGCCGTGGCCAGCCCGGCCCGCCGGGCGTGCGGCTGGACCTCGATGGCGCCGAAGCAGGCCCACGCGCCGTCGACGACGCAGCGTCCGATGGCCAGCGGCGGCTGTCCCGCGGCGCCGGGCACGGTGGCGAACCAGACCGAGGGCCCGCCGTGCAGGACCCGCCGGGCGGCCTCGCGCACCGCCGGGTCCGCGCTCAGCTTCCCGTACAGGGACATCCAGTCGGGCCCGGCCGTGCGGGAGAGCCGCACCCGATCGTGCCCGGAGCCGATCCTGGCGAGTGCGGCCAGCGGGGCGGTGCGCACCAGCGTCGGCGACTGCGCGGGGCCGAGCAGTTCGCGCAGTCCGTCCGCGGTGCCGGGCGTGACGACCTCGACGAGGGCGGGCAGTTCGCGCTCGGCGTACCAGTCCCGGACGGCGGCCAGTGCCGCCGGCAGCGGCAGCCCGGGGTCGCCGAGCGCCTGGACGGAGTTGGCCCGCTGGGTGAACCCGGCCGAGGCGCGCAGGGTCCACTCGCCGAGCGCCTCCTGCTCGACGCCGGGCCAGCCGCGCGCCGCGATCCGCTGGAGCTCGACCGGCGTCGCGGCCGGCAGCGGGGCCCGTCGGGCCGGGAAGAGCGGGACCACCTTGCCCGCGACCAGCAGTTTCTCGGGGAAGGAGACCGGCTCGCCCGCGCGGGGCACGACCGTCAACCCGTGATCGTCCCACGATGTGAGCACGCCGATCACATCACGGAAGACCGGCCGGTCGTCCACGAACCCGGACAGCCGCCGGGCGGACACGCGTCGTCCCACGTCGGAGCGATCTATCCGGACCTCCGGACGGTCCTGCGGACGGCTGCTTTCCGGGCCGCCTGCCGTCATCTGGGCACCTCCTGTGCATTTGCGGTCTCCGACCCGCGATACTAGGGGCGGGCATCGACGACGCCGCGCTCACCGCGCACGCGAGCAGAACAGAACGGGCCGCCAGGGCCCTTCCGAGGAGGAACGACAGCGTGACTTACGTCATCGCGCAGCCTTGTGTCGACGTGAAGGACAAGGCGTGCATCGAAGAGTGCCCGGTTGACTGCATCTACGAGGGCGAGCGATCGCTCTACATCCACCCGGATGAGTGTGTCGACTGTGGCGCTTGCGAGCCGGTCTGCCCGGTCGAGGCGATCTTCTACGAGGACGACACTCCGGAGGAGTGGAAGGACTACTACAAGGCGAACGTCGAGTTCTTCGACGACCTCGGTTCGCCCGGTGGCGCCTCGAAGCTCGGCCTGATCGAGCGTGACCACCCGTTCATCGCCGCTCTGCCGCCGCAGAACGCCGACCACTGACGATCGGTGGCATCTGAGCTGTGAGCACCGACAACAGCACGCGCGCGCCGTTCCCGGGCCACCCGGGGGCGGCGCGCCGCGTTTCGGACCGCCTGCCCGTCTTCCCGTGGGACAAGCTGGAGCCGTACAAGCGGACGGCCCTCGCCCACCCGGGCGGCCTGTGCGACTTCTCCGTCGGCACCCCCGTCGACCCGGTCCCCGAGGTGATCCAGAAGGCGCTGGCCGCCCACTCGGACACCCCCGGTTACCCGACCGTCTGGGGCCCGCTGGAGCTGCGCGAGGCGATCGCCGGCTGGCTGCGCCGCCGCTGCGGCGCCGAGATCGGCCCGCAGGCCGTGCTGCCGACCATCGGCTCCAAGGAGCTGGTGGCCTGGCTGCCGACCCAGCTCGGCCTCGGCCCGGGCGACCAGGTCGCCTACCCGCGCCTCGCCTATCCCACCTACGAGGTGGGCGCGCGGCTGTGCGGCGCGGAGCCCGTCGAGTACGACTCGGTGGACGAGCTGGACGGCTCGCGCGTGCGCCTGCTCTGGGTGAACACGCCGTCCAACCCGACCGGCCGGGTGCTCGGCGCGGACGAGCTGCGCCGCACCGTCGCGTGGGCCAGGGAGCACCGGGTGCTGCTGGTCAGCGACGAGTGCTACCTGGAGCTCGGCTGGGAGGCCGAGCCGGTGTCCGTCCTGCGCCCGGACGTGTGCGGGAGCGACCACGAGGGCCTGCTGGCCGTCCACTCGCTCTCCAAGCGCTCCAACCTGGCCGGCTACCGCTCCTCCTTCCTGGCGGGCGACCCGGTCGTGGTCAAGGAGCTGCTGGGGCTGCGCAAGCACGGCGGCATGATGGTCGCCGCGCCCGTGCAGGCCGCGACGATCGCCGCGCTGGACGACGACGCCCACGTGGCCGAGCAGCGGGAGCGCTACGCGGCCCGGCGCTCGGCGCTGCGGGCGGCGCTGGAGGCGTACGGCTTCCGGATCGAGCACTCGGAGGCGAGCCTCTACCTGTGGGCCACCCAGGACCGCCCGTGCTGGGAGACGGTGGCCGAACTGGCCGCCCTCGGCATCCTGGTGGCGCCCGGGGAGTTCTACGGCCCGGCCGGCGGGCAGTTCGTCCGGGTCGCCTTCACGGCGACGGACGAGCGGGTCGCCGCGGCCGTCGAGCGGCTGAACGCGGCGGCGCGCTAGCGGGACCGCACGAAGGGCCGGTGTCCGCCTCGGACACCGGCCCTTCGCCGTCTTCGTCGTACGTCGTCGAGGCCCCGTCAGCGGGCCCGTCCGGGGGTGGCCTAGAGGCCGACGCCGCCGCCGTTCACGGCGCCCAGCAGGCCGCCGATCGGGCCGAGCGCACCGGTGACGCCGGACAGCGGGTTGTTCGGGCCGAGGTCGGCGCCGCCGAGGCGGTTGGCCGAGCCGTGCTCGGCGAGGCCGAGGACGTCGGCGCCGGGCAGGGCGCCCGCCAGGCCGCCGGCCGGCAGCGAGCGCTCGACGGAGCCCAGCGGCAGCGCGTCGGTGACGGCGCTGGTGCTGGGCACGCCGTTGGTGAGGCTGCCGAGGCTGGGCACCTGCTTGGCGACCGAGCCGGTCTGGGCGAGCCCGCCGACCGGGCTGGCGGCGCTGCGGGTGCCCATGGCCTTGCCGGTGACGGCCTCGCCGAGCTTGCCGGCCAGCGCGGAGGCGACCTTCGGGGTGACGGCGGAGAGCTGCCCGGTGGTGGCGGCGGTCTGGTCGACCGGGGCGGTCAGCGAGCTGGCCTTCTCGTTCGCCTCGGGCAGCTGGTGGGCGACGATGTTGCCGGCGGCGTCGGCGGAGGCCGGTACGCCCGCGGCGACGGTGGCGGCGCCGGTGGTCCCGGCGGCCTCGCCGAGCTGGTGGGTGGTGTGCTGGAGGCTGGAACCCGCGTCGGTGTTGGTCAGCTGGCCCAGCGGAGCGGCGAGGTCGCTCTTGGGCAGCAGGGCGTCGCCGCCCAGGGCGGACGCGGAGCCGGCCGCGACCAGCGGGGTCGCTCCGGCCGCCACGACGAGCGCGGCCTGGGCGATCCGGCGCGTGAGGGGGTGAGACATGGGGCTCCTCGAAGGGTCTGGGTCCGTCCCGTCCGCCGGGTGGACGACCGGGCGGACGACGTTGTTACCGCTTGAGAAGCCAGAAGGTTTCGGCCGGTGCAAGGAAAGTGTCCGACCGACCATCGGATCGTATGACCACACGGGAGTGCCCTGGCGGAGCCCGTCGGAGCCCGTGGATCCTGCACCGGGCAAGGGGAGTGACGGTTCTCCGGCGGGGGTCGCCGGAACGGGCGGCCGGTCCACAAAGGTTGACCGGAATCACCCGTCCGGCGGCAACCCGTACGTCAGTGCGTCAGCTCTTGTCGGACGGCGCCAGGGTGACCTGGACGAGCTTGGTCGTCGTCCCCGTCGGCTGCGACTGCCAGCCGTCCTCCGACGAGGTCTTGCGCCAGATCTTCCCGTCGTAGGCCACCGTCGCGATGCCCAGCTGCTGCGCCTGGGCGACCGCCCAGTGCGCGACCTCCCAGCCGCTCGCCCGCTCGGCGGCCGCGGTGGCGTCGGCCCCGGCGTCCGCCGAGGTGGTCAGCGCGGCGGCGGACGGGTCCGGGGTCAGCGCGACGGCGTTCTCGGCCCCCTTGATCGACGACGTGTAGCCGGGGGCCGCGGCGACCGTGCGGCCGAACTCGCGGCGCACCCGGTCGGAGAGCACCTGGGTGCGGTCCGGCGCCGCCGCCGGGGTCGCGGAGGCGGACGCGGTCGGCGAGGCGGAGTCGGCGGAGTCGTCCGTCCCCGGCTTGGCGTAGTCGTGCACGACGCAGCTGAACGAGGCGGGCTCGCGGCCGGCCAGCGCCGAGGTGAGCAGCGTCGCCTTGGTCTCGTGCTTGGCGTACGCCTGCGGGTAGCCGCTCTTCTGCACCGCCTGGGCGGCGTCGGTCAGCGGCAGCCGGGTGTAGCCGGGCACCTTGACCAGGCCGTCCAGGAACTTGTTGGTCGCGTAGACCGGGTCCTGGATCTGCGCCGCGGTGCCCCAGCCCATCGAGGGGCGCTGCTGGAACAGGCCGAGCGAGTCCCGGTCGCCGCCGGCGAGGTTGCGCAGCTTGGACTCCTGCATGGCCGTGGCCAGCGAGATCGCCGTCGCCCGGTCCGGCAGCCCGCGCGAGCGGGCCACCGCGGCGATCGTCGCGGCGTTGGCGGCCTGCGACACCTCCAGGGTGCCCTCGCCGGTCGCGGTCTTCACCGTGCAGCCCTCGGGCTCGGTGCCCTTGAAACCGAACCACCAGATGCCGACCACGGCCGCCCCGCCGACCAGCGCGAGACCGAGCAGCCCGACGATCACGAGCAGCAGGGCACGCAGCGGCCCGCGGCGGGGGGGCTCCAATTCGTCGCCCTGGTCCTCGCTGCTCTTCTTCCTGGCCACCCTCGCCCCTCTCGCGCCTGCTTCTTGATCCGACACCGTACCCACTCGGACGGGTGTGCGGCGCCCCCCGGTTGCCGTTACGCTTCGCCGACCCTGTCACAGGACCGCTACGCAGGGTCTCCGCGGCGCGCACTAGGCTGGCGTCATGAGCAGCCCCGAGACGACGCCCCTGGACCTCACCCTCGACGGCGGCACGCTGACCGCCCGCCTCGTCGACTTCCCGTCCGTGAGCGGCGACGAGCAGCCGCTCGCCGACGCCGTGGAGGCCGCCCTGCGCGCCTACCCGCACCTGACCGTCGACCGGTACGGGAACAACGTGGTGGCCCGCACCCGCCTCGGCCGCTCCGAGCGCGTCCTGCTGGCCGGCCACCTGGACACCGTCCCGATCGCCGACAATGTGCCCTCGTACGTCGACGGGGACCTGCTCTACGGCTGCGGCACCTCGGACATGAAGTCCGGTGTCGCCGTCCAGCTGCGGCTCGCGGCCACGCTGCCCGAGCCCAACCGCGACCTGACCTTCGTGTTCTACGACTGCGAGGAGGTGGAGGCCCACCGCAACGGCCTCGGCCACCTCGCCAGGGAGCGGCCCGACTGGCTGGCCGCCGACTTCGCGGTGCTGCTGGAGCCCAGCGGCGGCGTCGTCGAGGGCGGCTGCCAGGGCACCCTGCGGGCCCAGGTCAGGCTCACCGGCGTGCGCGCCCACGCGGCCCGTAGCTGGCTCGGCGACAACGCCATCCACCACGCCGCCGAGGTGCTCTCCCGGCTCGCGGCCTACGAGCCGCGCCGGGTGGAGATCGACGGGCTGGAGTACCGCGAGGGCCTGAACGCGGTGCGGATCGACGGCGGCGTGGCCGGCAACGTCATCCCGGACGAGTGCGTCGTGACGGTCAACTTCCGCTACGCGCCGGACCGCAGCGAGGCGGAGGCGGAGAAGCACGTCCGCGAGGTCTTCGACGGCTTCGAGGTGACCGTCACCGACTTCGCCCCCGGCGCCCTGCCCGGCCTCGCCCAGCCGGCCGCGCAGGCCTTCCTGGCGGCCACCGGCGGCCAGGCCAGGGCCAAGTTCGGCTGGACCGACGTCGCCCGCTTCAGCGCGCTCGGCGTCCCGGCGGTCAACTACGGCCCCGGTGACCCGAACCTCGCGCACAAGCGGGAGGAGCACTGCTCGCTGAGCGCCATCGCCGAGGCCGAGGAGCGGCTGCGCGCCTGGCTCACCAGCTGACCGCCGGCTGCTCGGCAGCTGATCCGATCAGAAGCCGAACGCCATCTTCCGGTTCCCCAACCGACCTTCCCCCGTTGCCTGAAAACGGGGGAGGTCCGGCGTAGGGTTTCGTCATGACAGGCACCGGAGACGAGAAGCAGTACGGGCACGGCCCCGAGCAGGTCGGCGTGCCGCGGAAGAAGAAGGCCTGGCCGGAGAAGCAGAAGGGCCCGGTGCTGGTGCGCCGGGACCAGGTCGGCACGAGCACCACGGACCAGCGCCTGCTGGACACCACCGGGCCGACCGACTGGCTGCACACCGATCCGTGGCGGGTGCTGCGGATCACCTCGGAGTTCGTCGAGGGCTTCGGCGCCCTCGCCGAACTCCCGCCCGCGATCAGCGTGTTCGGCTCGGCCCGGACGCCGGTCGACTCGCCCGAGTACGAGTCCGGCGTGGCCATCGGCCGCGCGCTCGCCGAGGCCGGCTACGCGGTGATCACCGGCGGCGGCCCGGGGGCCATGGAGGCCGCCAACCGCGGCGCCTCCGAGGCCGGCGGCCTGAGCGTGGGCCTCGGCATCGAGCTGCCCTTCGAGCAGGGGCTGAACGAGTTCGTCGACCTCGGGCTGAACTTCCGTTACTTCTTCGTCCGCAAGACGATGTTCGTGAAGTACGCCCAGGGCTTCGTGGTCCTGCCCGGCGGGCTGGGCACGCTGGACGAGCTGTTCGAGGCGCTCACCCTCGTCCAGACGAAGAAGGTCACCCGCTTCCCGGTGATCCTCTTCGGCAGCTCCTACTGGGGCGGGCTCTACGAGTGGCTCAAGAACACCCTCGTCGCGCAGGGCAAGGCGGCCCCGCGCGACCTGGAGCTGTTCCACATCACCGACGAGATCGACGACGTCCTGAAGATCCTCGCCGACGCTCGCCGGCCGGTCAACGAGATCTGAGCCGACGGGATCCGGGTCGACGGGATCCGGGCAAGCGGGATCCGGGCCGACCGGATCCGGGCGCCGCGGTCAGGCCAGTCCCCGGCGGGCCACCGCCGGGGGCCGGGTGCCCCGGATCGAGGCGACCATGTCCAGCACCTGCCGGGTCTCGGCGACCTGGTGCACCCGGTAGACCCGCGCGCCCAGCCAGGCCGAGACGGCCGTCGTCGCGAGCGTGCCCAGCAGCCGCTCGTCCACCGGCTTGTCGAGCGTCTCGCCGACGAAGTCCTTGTTGGACAGCGACACCAGCACCGGGAAGCCGGTCGCGGTCATCTCCGGCAGCCGCCGGGTCGCCTCCAGCGAGTGCCGGGTGTTCTTGCCGAAGTCGTGCCCGGGGTCGATGATCAGCGCGTCCCGCCGCACGCCCAGCTCCACGGCCCGCTCGGCCAGGCCGACGGTCACCCGCAGGATGTCCGCCATGACGTCCTCGTAGCCCACCCGGTGCGGCCGGGTGCGCGGCTCGGCGCCGCCCGCGTGCGTGCAGACCAGCCCCGCGTCGTACCGCGCGGCCACCTCGGCGAGCTTCGGGTCCACCCCGCCCCAGGCGTCGTTCAGCAGGTCCGCGCCGGCCTCGCAGACCGCCTCGCCGACCTCGTGCCGCCAGGTGTCCACGCTGATCACGGCGTCCGGGTGGCGCTTGCGCAGCTCCGCGACGAACGGCACCGTGCGGCGCAGCTCCTCCTCGACGGTGACCTCGTCGCCCGGCCCGGCCTTGACCCCGCCGATGTCCAGGATCGCGGCGCCCTCGGCCACCGCCCGGTCGGCGGCCGCGAAGGCGGCCTCGTCCGCGAACGTCGCCCCCCGGTCGAAGAACGAGTCCGGGGTCCGGTTGACGATGGCCATGATCACCAGCTCGTCGTCACCGAATTCGCGCGGTCCCAGGCGCAGCGCCACCGATGTCTCCTCCACGGCTCCCCAGGGTGCGATGATGGCCCCCGGCCTCACTAGGGACCATGCTGTCATGATCAGCGCGGTCCGGGCACCTGACAGCAGGCCGGCCGGGAAGTCGGGAGGACAGCTCGTGTTCTGGGTGATCGTGGTCGCCATGGCCGTGGTGGTCGGCGGCGCCGCGCTGGTGGCGCTCGGCGGCGGCGGTTCGATGCCCGAGGCGGTTCAGGACCGCCTCGCGGCGCGGCTGCCGCAGGACCGTCCGCTGCACAAGACGGACGTGGACGACCTGCGCCTGCCGATGGCCGTGCGCGGCTACCGGATGGACGAGGTCGACGACGTCCTGGACCGCCTCGGCGCCGAACTCGCCTACCGCGACTCGCGGATCGCCGAACTGGAGGCCGCCGCCCACCTGCGCGGCGCGGTCGAGGCCACCACGGGACCCGACGCCGGCGCCGAACCGCTGCCGGGCCTGGAGGCGTTCGCCAAGGTCGTCGAGCCGGCCGGGGCGCCCGAGGACGCGAAGCCGGTGGAGGACCGGTGACCGGTCCGCAGGACGGCACCGTCCTCGGCGCCGACGGCCTGCGCCGCTGCGGCTGGGGCGACTCGACCGACGACTACCGGGTCTACCACGACACCGAGTGGGGCCGCCCGGTGCACGGCGACGACGCCCTGTTCGAACGGGTCTGCCTGGAGGCCTTCCAGTCCGGCCTGTCCTGGCTGACCATCCTGCGCCGCCGCGAGGGCTTCCGGGCCGCGTTCGCCGGTTTCGAGATCGCCGCGGTCGCCGAGTTCGGCGAGGCCGACGTCGAGCGGCTGCTCGCCGACGCCGGCATCATCCGCAACCGGGCCAAGATCGAGGCGGCCATCGCCAACGCCCGGGTCGCCCGCGGGCTCGACGGCGGCCTGGAAGAGCTGATCTGGGGCTTCGCCGGAGACCCGGACCGGCCGGCCCCCCGCACGCTCGCGGAGGTTCCGGCCGTCACGCCCGGGTCGACGGCGCTCGCGAAGGCGCTCAAGAAGGAGGGCTTCCGCTTCGTCGGCCCCACCACCGCCTACGCGCTCATGCAGGCCTGCGGCCTGGTCGACGACCACCTGGCGGCCTGCCACGTGCGCACCGAGCTCCGGAGCCCGTCCGGCAAGGCCCGGCGGCCCCGGTAACGCGGCGCTCAGCGGCCCCGGTAGGCGGGCTTCTCCTTGGCGATGAAGGCGCGGACCGCGATCCGGTGGTCCTCGCTCTCACCGGCCAGGGTCTGCAGCTCGTCCTCCTTGTCGAGCAGTTCGTCCAGCGAGTGCGAAGCCCCGTACGCCAGCGACTCCTTGATGGCGCCGTAGGCCACCGTCGGGCCCTCGGCCAGCTCGCGGGCGAAGACCCGTGCGGTGGCGGCCAGTTCCTCGGGCGCGACGACCTTGGTGGCCAGGCCCAGCTCCATCGCCTCGGTGGCCCGGACCGTCCGCGGCAGCATCAGCAGCTCGGTGGCCTTGGCGTGCCCGACCAGCCGGGGGAGCGTCCAGGAGGCGCCCGAGTCCGCGGTCAGCCCGATCCCGGCGAACGCGGTGTTGAAGCCGGCCTTCTCGGACAGGATCCGGAAGTCGCAGGCGAAGGCGAGCGAGGCGCCCGCGCCCGCCGCGACCCCGCCGACCGCCGCGACGGTCGGCTTGCGCATGCCCGCCAGCGCCCGCACCAGCGGGTTGTAGTGCTCGGCGACGGTCCGCAGCGCGCCCTCGCCGGTCTCGTCGGCCCGCTTGAGCATCGCGAGGTGCTCGTTGAGGTCCTGTCCGACGCAGAACGCGCGCTCGCCCGCCCCGGTCAGCAGCACGGCGCGCACCGCCGGGTCGGCCGCCGCGGCGGTCATCGTGTCCCGCAGCGCGACCTTCGTCGCGACGTCCAGCGCGTTCATCGCCTCCGGACGGTTGATCGTGATGACGGCCAGGCCGCCGTCCAGCTCGTACAGCACGGAATCGGACATGGGCGAGGGGTCTCCCTTGTGATCGCTGCGGTCTCGTCGGGTGTCAGGATGCCGGAGCACCGGGCCGCCTGGGGAGTGTGAGGTATCGCACCTTCCGGTGGTGTCCGCACCGCCGGCGTGCCGGGGCTTATGACGGCAAATGCGGCGGTTGGGGCGGATCCGGCCGAGGTTGCACCGAGAGTGATGTTGGTCATCAGGCCGTGGCATGCGGGATAATGGCTTCCGATCAATGCGTTCGATACCGGCGGTGGACGGACTGCCGGTGCGTAGCTGAGCGGTTGCAGGAAGGGGAACGAGCATGGCGGCCATGAAGCCGCGGACGGGTGACGGCCCGCTCGAAGTCACCAAAGAGGGGCGGGGCATCATCATGCGCGTTCCGCTCGAAGGCGGCGGACGCCTCGTGGTGGAGCTCACGCCTGACGAGGCCGACGCCCTCGGCGAGGCCCTGAAGAAGGCCTGCGGCTGACCGCAGCGGGTGCTCCCCATCTCCTGGAGATGTACTGCCGGCCCGGGTCCGACGTCATGTCGGCCCGGGCCGGCGGCTTCCCGGGACCGGCCCGGGACCGGCCCGGAGGCGCTCCCGGGGGCGCTCCTGGGGCGCTCAGCGTTTGACGGCGCAGAGCAGCCCGTCCGAGACCGGCAGCAGCGCGGGCAGCAGCCCGTCGCTCTCCCGGACGTCCTGGACCAGGTTGCGCACCGCGTCCGTCTGCGGGTCCTGCAGCTCCGGCTCGGCCAGCCGGCCCTCCTGGAAGACCCCCTCGAAGCAGACCATCCCGCCCGGCCGCAGCAGCCGCAGCGCCTCCGCCAGGTACTCCCGCGACTCCGCCGGATCGCCGTCGCAGAACACCAGGTCGTACTGGCCGTCCGCGAGCCTCGGCAGCACCTCCAGCGCCCGTCCCGGTATGAACCGCGAGCGGTTGGCCGCGAAACCCGCCGCCTGGTACGCCTCGCGCGCCAGCTGCTGGCGCACCGGCTCGGAGTCCACCGTGGTCAGCACGCCGTCCGGCCGCATCCCGCGCAGCAGGTAGACCCCGGAGACGCCCGTCCCGGTACCGATCTCGGCGACCGCCTTGGCGTCCAGCGCGGCCGCCATCAGTCTCAGGCACGCCCCGCCGCTCGGCCCGATCGCCCTTATCCCCGTCCGCGCGGACTGTGCCCGGGCGTAGGTCAGCACCGCGTCCTCGCCCACGTAGGTGTCTGCGAGGGCCGCGCGCGCGGGCCCGAACTCGCTGATGGCTGCCTCTTTCGGAGCCCCGGGTGGCGGCCCGGTGCCGGGGGATGTCGATATTTCCTGCCACAGATTACTGGCCGGGCGGGAACCGCGTACGGCGGCGGGCCGTTGTGAGGAGGGACCGGGTGCGGGAGACCTCCCGGGCACTTTTATCCGGGCTTGACGGGTGAGGTGGATATGGTGGTGGCCCTGCTGGGCAGAAGAGCCGACCGAGGAGGTGTGGCCGAGGGCGACGTCCCCGTGCGGCGGCACGTCCGCGGCACCGCGTCGGCCCGTACGCCGAAGCCCGTGATGAACCAGCCTGCGCACTCCGACCTGGACCAGCCCGCCGCCGCGACGCCGGACGCCGGTACCACCGAGGCCCCCGCCCTCGCGACCTTCACCGAGGGCCCCGACGCGCAGTCCTGGACTCCCCCCACGTGGGAGGAGATCGTCGAGGCCCACAGTGCCCGCGTCTACCGCCTCGCCTACCGCCTGACGGGCAACCAGCACGACGCCGAGGACCTCACGCAGGAGGTCTTCGTCCGGGTGTTCCGTTCGCTGTCCACGTACACCCCCGGCACGTTCGAGGGCTGGCTGCACCGGATCACCACCAACCTGTTCCTGGACATGGTCCGCCGCCGCCAGCGCATCCGCTTCGACGCGCTCGGCGACGACGCGGCCGAGCGCCTCGCCTCCCGCGAGCCCAGCCCGGCCCAGCACTTCAGCGACACCCACTTCGACGCCGACGTCCAGCAGGCGCTGGACACCCTCGCGCCGGAGTTCCGCGCCGCCGTGGTGCTCTGCGACATCGAGGGCCTGTCCTACGAGGAGATCGCCGCCACGCTGGGCGTCAAGCTCGGCACCGTCCGCAGCCGCATCCACCGCGGCCGCTCCCACCTGCGCGCCGCGCTCAAGCACCGCGCCCCCGGCTCGGCCCCCGGGCGCGAGCGCCGCGGCGGCTCGGAGGAGCCGGTGCCGGTGGGCGCCGCCGCCGGCGAGGTCCCGGCGGCACCGGGCGGGCGCGGACGGAGGCGATCGTGAGCGGAACCGGCCGCTCGGGGTCGGGCCGTCCGGAGCCGTCCGGCCGGTCCGCCGCCAGGCGGGGCTGGTCCCTGCCCGGCCGCCGCGGCGGTGACGAGCCGGGCGAGCCGCTGCCGTCCGCCGCCCCGCTGCCCGGCGACGCCGAGCTGCGGGCCGTGGCCGTGCGCCCCGCCGAGCCCGCCGCCGAGGAGCACCACCTCGGCGAGCGCCTGTCCGCCTTCCTGGACGGCGAGCTCGGACACGACTCCCGCGAACGCGTCCAGGCCCACCTGGCGACCTGCCCGCAGTGCCTGGCCGAGGCGGACGAGGGCCGCGGCGTCAAGCACCTGCTGACCCGCACCGGCACCCCCGGCCCGTCCTCGGGCCTGATGGCCCGCCTGATGGCCGTCGGGAGCCTGCCGGACGACGAGCAGCCCGGCTCCGACTGGCGCGACGGCCGGGACGACGACGACCTGCCCGGCGGCGGCGTCACCGGCCCCGGCACGCTCGGCGGCAGCCGGCTCGACGGCGGCTCCTTCGGCCGCGGCGCCGGCGCCTCCTTCGGCGCGGGCGCGCTCGGCGCCGGCACCCCGCTGCCCGGGGTCGACCCGCGCGCGTTCGGCCGCGGCGGGGCCGTCCTGCGCCCGCTGATGGGCCGCCGCGCCGCGCGCCCCGAGGCCCCGGCCCGGCCGCAGCCCGCCGCCGCGGTGGCCGTGGTCCGGCCGTCCGCGCCGCGCGGGCGCCGCTTCGTCTTCGCCGCCGCCGGCGCCTTCTCGGTGGCCGCGGTGACGCTGGGCGGCGTCGGCGGCCTGAGCGCGCAGAGCGAGGACCAGCACGGTACGTCGGTGAGCCCGGTCGGCTCGGCCGGCACCCCCGGCCGCGGTGGCGGGCTGGTCCCGATGAACGCGCAGGTCCCGGTGGACTTCCCGGGCTTCCCGGTCGCCGCGACGCGCGAGGCGACCCCCTTGCCGGACCGCCCGGTGGGCGGGCTGACCGCCCTGCACCGGGAACTCCGCTAGACCCGGTCCTCAAGACCCGCGCCACAGCGCCGCTCGCGGACGGCTTCCGGCCATCGGCCGGTCTTTACCACGGGTTCATCACACCGTGGACCGGAGACCCGCCGATGGCCATTACCCTGTAGGAACCGTCGTCCGGCGAGCTAGGGAGCATAGGTGTTCAGCGACGTAGGCGGGCTGGAGATCCTGACCCTGATCGTCATGGCGATCATCATCTTCGGCCCCGACAAGCTTCCGAAGCTGATCCAGGACACGATGGGCTTCATCCGCAAGGTCCGCTCCTTCGCCGACAGCGCGAAGGAGGACATCCGCAGCGAGCTCGGCCCGGAGTTCAAGGACTTCGAGTTCGAGGACCTGCACCCCAAGACCTTCGTCCGCAAGCAGCTCATGGGCGGCAACGAGGACCCGCTGGGCCTCAAGGACATGAAGGACTCGCTGGACATCCGGTCGGTCCTGGACGACAAGCCCACCGGCCCGGTGAACGGCCGCGCCGGCAGCGTCAGCTTCGACAAGGCCGCCGCCCCGGCCGCCGCCTCCGCCGGCCCGCCGCTCCAGCCCGGCGAGCGCCCCCCGTTCGACCCCGACGCGACCTGACCGCGCCCCCGCGCCGTCGCTCTTCGGCCACGCCGCCGCCCCGCTCGCCCGCACGGTTGAGCGGGGCGGCGGCGTGCGCGCCGCTATTGTGCTGATTGTTCCCGTCGAGCTGTCCGTCAGTTCCCGCGCCCGCGCGGGCCGCAGGACGCGCGGCGGGGGCGCCGGGGCCCGCCACCAAGGGAGCGGGGTCCCGGCAGGCACACGTGCTTTAGAGGAGGCCCGGGGATGGACGCGACGAGTCAGGCGGGAGGGGCGACGGCCACGGCCGGCGGCCCGGTGGTCGGCGGGCAGGCCGGCCCGGCGGACCCGCTGGTGCCCTACCTGTCCGCCGACTTCCCGTGGTACGGCCTGGACGACGGCTGGACCGGCCGCCGCTACCTGATGCAGGCCGGCGCCGGCGGCCCCCGCGGCGGGGCGTCCGCCGGGGTCGACTACGGCACCCTCGGCCACGGCGAGGAGCCGGCCCGCCAGTTCGAGCCGCGCGACGTGCGCAAGTTCGCCGTCGTCGTCACCGTCGCCCGCCGCGACAGCCGCCGCAGCGCCGACAACACCGGCACCCTGGAGGCGACCTCCGCCTCCTCCGCCGCCTGGCTGGCCGGCTCCGGCCTGCTCGCCGCCACCTGGCCCGGCCAGCTGGACCGGGCGCTGCGCCAGGACTGGCTGGAACAGCAGAGCTCCCTCGCGTGGGACCTCGCCGACGACCTGGCCGGCCCCGGCTGGTCCACCCTGAGCCTGCCGGTGAACGGGCTGCCGCAGCCGTTCCGCTACCGCGAGTCCGAGTACGGCTGGGTGCTGGCCGGCGAGGCCCCCGGCGTCCTGCTGGGCGCGTACGGCCGTGGCGTCAGCGCCTACGGCGCCGGCTTCTCGACCGTCCCGGACCTGACCGCCTACACCCGCCCCTAGCGCCACGGTACCGGCACCGGTCCGGCGCCCCGTCCGCGAACGCGCCGAGGGGCCGGGTGGCGCACCACCCGGCCCCTCGTGACGTACGGCTAGAACTTGTTCCTGGGCGTCAGGCCGAGCGACATGCCGGACAGGCCGCGCTGGCGCCCGCCGAGCTTGCCGGCGACGGCGCGCAGGGCGGCGCCGGCCGGGGAGTCGGGCGCGGCGAGCACGACCGGGCGGCCGTCGTCGCCGCCCTCGCGCAGGCGGACGTCGATCGGGATCGAGCCGAGCACCGGCACGGTCGCGCCGACGGTGCGGGTGAGCGCCTCCGCGACGGTCTGGCCGCCGCCGGTGCCGAAGACGTCGATCATCTCGTCGCAGTGCGGGCACGGCATGCCGGACATGTTCTCGATCACGCCGACGATCTTCTGGTGCGTCTGCACCGCGATCGTGCCGGCCCGCTCGGCCACCTCGGCGGCGGCCATCTGCGGGGTGGTGACGATCAGGATCTCGGCGTTCGGGACCAGCTGCGCCACCGAGATCGCGATGTCGCCGGTGCCGGGCGGCAGGTCCAGCAGCAGCACGTCCAGGTCGCCCCAGTACACGTCGGCGAGGAACTGCTGGAGGGCGCGGTGCAGCATCGGGCCGCGCCACACGACCGGGGCGTTGCCCGGGGTGAACATGCCGATCGAGATGACCTTCACGCCGTTCGCCTGCGGCGGCATGATCATGTCCTGGACCTGGGTGGGCCGGCCCTCGACGCCCAGCATGCGCGGCACGCTGTGGCCGTAGATGTCGGCGTCCACCACGGCGACCTTCAGGCCGTCCGCGGCCATCGCGGCGGCCAGGTTGACGGTCACCGAGGACTTGCCGACGCCGCCCTTGCCGGAGGCGACGGCGTAGACGCGGGTGAGGGTGCCGGGCTTGGCGAACGGGATCTCCCGCTCGGGGGCGCCGCCGCGCAGCAGCTGGGAGAGCTCCTTGCGCTGCTCGTCGCTCATCACGTCGAGCTCGACCTCGACGCCGCTCACGCCGGGGACCCGTCCGACCGCCTCGCGGACCCGGGTGACGATGGTCTCGCGCATCGGACAGCCGGAGACGGTCAGGTAGACCGCGACCCGCACCGCGCCGCCCTCGGCGATCTCGACCGATTTCACCATGCCGATCTCGGTGATCGGGCGGTTGATCTCCGGGTCGTTGACGGTCGACAGCGCCTGGCGCACGGAGTCCTCCGTGACGCCGGCCGCGACCTCTGTCTCGTTGGCCATGCCTTGATGGTACGGCGCCCGCCGATCCCCTTAACCCGTCGGTAGCGTGCCGCCGGTCACAGCGCCTCGCTGGTCTCCCGGCGCTCCTCGATCTCCTTCAGCAGGGACTGGAGTTCGGAACGGATGAAGTCCCGGGTCGCGACCTCGCCGAGGCCCTGGCGCAGCGCCGCCACCTCGCGGGTCAGGTACTCGGTGTCGGCGATGTTGCGGTCGCTGCGGGCCCGGTCCTGCTCCATGTTGACGCGGTCCCGGTTGTCCTGGCGGTTCTGCGCGAGCAGGATCAGCGGCGCCGCGTAGGAGGCCTGCAGCGACAGGACCAGGGTCAGGAAGATGAACGGGTAGGAGTCGAAGCGCACGTCGTCCGGGAGCAGGGTGTTCCAGGCCACCCAGATGATGATCACCACGGTCATCCAGACGATGAACCGTCCGGTGCCGAGGAAGCGGGCGATGCGCTCGGAGAGCTTGCCGAAGGCCTCCGGGTCGTACGAGGGCAGGGAGAGCAGGCCCGGCCGGGCGGTGCGCGGCTGGTCGAACCGGGCGCGGTTGGAGCCGCTGATCGGGGAGGTCTCCAGGCGCTCGCGGCTGCTGCCCTCGCGGGTGCGCAGCTCGCGCAGCTGGCGCAGTTCCCGCAGCTCGCCGCGCAGTCGCCGGCGTGCGGGGTCGTCGTCCGCCCGTCCCTTGCGGTCAGCGTCCACCGATCGCCCCTTCCGTCTCGTGCTGGTCGTGGTCCCGGGCGTGCAGCGCGGCGTCGCGCCAGTCCTCCGGCAGCAGGTGGTCGAGCACGTCGTCGACGGTGACGGCGCCGAGCAGGTGGTCCGCGTCGTCGACGACCGGGGCCGCGACCAGGTTGTAGGTCGCCAGGTAGCTGGTGATCAGCGGCAGCGGGGTGTCCGGCGGCAGCGGGTCGAGGTCGTCGTCGACCAGCGAGCCGACCAGGACGTACGGGGGCTCGCGCAGCAGCCGCTGGAAGTGCACGGTGCCGAGGTAGCGGCCGGTCGGGGTCTCGTTCGGCGGGCGGCAGACGAAGACCTGAGCGGCGAGCGCGGGCTTGTGGTCGCGCACCCGGATCCGGGCGAGGGCCTCGGCGACCGTCGCGTCCGGCTCCAGCACGACCGGCTCGGTGGTCATCAGACCGCCCGCGGTGTCCTCCTCGTAGGACAGCAGGCGGCGCACCGGCTCGGCCTCGTCCGGCTCCATCAGCTGGAGCAGGCGCTCCGCCTCGTCGTTCGGCAGCTCGGAGAGCAGGTCGGCGGCGTCGTCCGGGTCCATCGCCTCCAGGACGTCGGCGGCGCGCTCCTCCTGGAGCTTGCCGATGATCTCGACCTGGTCGTCCTCGGGGAGCTCCTCCAGGACGTCGGCGAGCCGCTCGTCGTCGAGCGCGGCGGCCACCTCGGCTCGGCGCTTGGCGGACAGGTGGTGCATCACGCCGGCGAGGTCGGCGGGGCGCAGCTGCTCGAAGGTGGCGAGCAGGTTGGCCGCGCCCTGGTCCTGTTCGAGCAGGGCGAAGCCGGTGACGTCCTGCCAGTCCAGGGTGAGCCGCTCGCCCTTGCCCTTGCGCAGCCGCCCGGCCCGGCCGACCTGGACGAAGACCTTGCTGATCTCCCACTCGCGCAGCCGGCTCTGGACCATGCCGACGTCCAGCACGGTGACCGGCTCGTCGGTCTTCGACCACGTGACGGTGCGGTCCAGCAGCTCGGCGAGGACGAGGGTCTCGGCGGGGCGCTGCTCGAAGCGGCGCAGGTTGATCACGCCGGTGGTGAGCACCTGGCCGGACTCCAGGCTGGTGATCCTGGTCATCGGGAGGAAGATCCGGCGCCGCCCGACCACCTCGACCACGAGTCCGAGCACCCGCGGCGGGCGCCCGCCCAGGCGCAGGGTGACGACCACGTCGCGGACCCGGCCGACCTGGTCCCCGTTCGGGTCGAAGACCGCGATCGCGGAGAGATGGGAGATGAAGACCCGGGTGCCTGGCCCTGCCATGAACTCCCTCGACTCGCTCGACCGGTCCGAAACCGTGCTGGGCGCGCGCCGCGGCGCACCCGTTGGCCAAGGCTACCCGCGGCGTGCGGGAGCGGCCCGACGAGGCACTGTCGCGACGGAGTACCGGAGGCGAACCTTCAGCGGCGCTTGAACAGCAGTTTGGGCAGGCCGGCCGGGATCGGCCGGCGGGTGGTCGCCGGGGTCGCCGGCGGCACGGCGGCGTGCGAGCCGTCCGGCATCGCGCCCGGGCGCTCGGCCAGGGCGCCGGCCGGCGCCAGCCGCAGCACCCGGCACTCGCGGGCCCAGCGGTCGGCGATGGTGTCGGTGTCGGGCGCGTTCAGCCGCTTGCCCTTGAGCTCCTCGACCGCGCCCAGCCAGGCCTCGCTGTGCGGGGCCAGTTCGGTGACCCGGGCCGGCCAGCCGGTGAGCCGCCCGCCCTTGTCCTTGCTGCGGACGGTGACCACGGCGCCGGAGCCGGCGGCCAGGCCGTGCAGCGGCTGCTCGCCGCCGTCGCCGACGACGACCACGGCGCCGTCGTGCCACGCGTGCCAGACCGGGCGGGACTGCTCCTGGCCGTCGGCGCGGACCCAGAGCAGTCCGGACTTCTTCGCGGCCTCCTCCAGGAGGGCCTGGTCGAGGAAGTCGTCGGCGGTGGCGGGCGTACGGTCCATGGCCCACAGCGTACGGCCTCCACCTCGTACGGGCCGTCTCACCCGTCGGGCGACAGTTCCATCGCTCTGGCACGGGCCTTACGGTGAGACCCGCTCAGCCACCCCGCCAGCCACCCTCGCCCGCGAAGGAGCGCCGTGCCCGCCGCCCGGCCCGCCACCGCCCCCGCGCCCACCGCCGGTGCGTCCCCCTCGCACCCGCTGCCCACCCTCGACCTCCTGCTGCTCGCCGTCTCCATCAGCGGCATCTCGCTCTCCGGCCCGCTGATCAGCGCCACCGCCGCGCCGGCGCTCGCGATCGCGTTCTGGCGCAACGTCATGTCGGTCGGCGTGATCGCCCCGTACGCGCTGCTGCGCCACCGCGCCGAGCTGCGCGGGATCGGCCGGCGGGCGCTGCTGCTCGCGACCGCGGCCGGCGCCCTGCTCGCGCTGCACTTCGCACTCTGGATGCCGAGCCTGCGGATGACCTCGGTGGCCTCGGCGACCGCCCTGGTCACCACGTCCCCGCTGTGGACGATCCTGCTGATGCGGCTGTTCGGCACCCGGGCGCCACGGATGGTCTGGCTCGGCATGGGCGCCGCCTTCGCCGGCGTGCTGGTGCTCACCGGCGTCGACCTCTCGCTCTCCCCGCGCGCGCTCCTCGGCGACGCCCTCGCGCTCGGCGCGGGCCTGGCCGCGGCCGGGTACATGCTGCTGGGCGCCGAGGTCCGCAAGACCGTCAGCACCACCGCGTACACACTGGTCTGCTACGCCACCACGGCGGTCGTGCTGCTGGGGATCTGCCTGGCCGCCGGGACGCGGATGTCCGGCTGGCCGGCCGGGGTGTGGTGGCAGATCGTGCTGCTGATGGTCGCCGCGCAGTTCCTCGGCCACTCGCTGAGCAACCGCGTGGTGCGCACGCTCGGCCCGTCCGTCACCTCCACCGCCATCCTGCTGGAGGCCCCGGGCGCGGCGCTGATCGCGGCGCTCTGGCTCGGCCAGTGGCCCCCGGCGGCCGCCTACCCGGCGGTGGTGCTGATCCTGCTCGGCCTGGTGCTGGTGGCCCGCGCCGGGCGGCGCTGACGGCGTCCCGCCGGCCGGGGCGTGCGCTACAGCCAGCCGTTGCGGCGGAAGCCGCGGTACATCGCCACGCAGATCACGGCCACCGTGCCGAGCACCAGCGGGTAGCCGAACCGGTGGTGCAGCTCGGGCATGTAGTCGAAGTTCATGCCGTACACGCCGGTGATCATGGTGGGCACGGCGAAGATCGCGGCCCAGGCGGTGATCTTGCGCATGTCCTCGTTCTGCGCGACGGACACCTGCGCGAGGTTCGCCTGGAGCAGTGAGTTGAGCAGTTCGTCGAAGCCGTGCACCTGCTCGGTCACCCGCGCCAGGTGGTCGGCGACGTCCCGGAAGTACTTCTGGACGTCCGGGTCGACGAGCCCCTGCTGCGGCTCCGAGAGCTGCTGCATCGGGCGCAGCAGCGGGACCACCGCCCGCTTGAACTCCAGCACCTCGCGCTTGAGCTGGTAGACCCGGCCGACGTCGGTGCCGCGCCCGCCGCGGTTGCAGAAGACGTCGAACTCGATCTCGTCCACGTCGTTCTGCAGCCGCTCGGCGACCAGCAGGTAGTTGTCCACGACGTGGTCGGCGATCGCGTGCAGCACCGCGGCCGGGCCCTTGGCGAGCAGCCCGGCCTCGTCCGCGTCCGCCTCCAGCCGGTGGCGCAGGTCCTGGAGCGAGCCGTGACCGCCGTGCCGGACGGTGATCACGAAGTCCCGCCCGGCGAAGACCATCAGCTCGCCGGTCTCCACGACCTCGCTGGTCGGCGTCAGCTGGTCGTGCTCGACGTAGCGGATCGTCTTGAACACCGCGAACAGCACGTCGTCGTAGCGCTCGACCTTGGGCCGCTGGTGCGCGTGCACCGCGTCCTCGACCGCGAGCGGGTGCAGCCCGAAGCGCTGGGCGATGCCCTCGAACTCCTCCTCGGTCGGCTCGTGCAGTCCGATCCAGCTGAACGAGCCCGCTCCGCCCGGCAGTTGACGCGCGGCCCGGACCCGCCGGGCGGCCTCGCGCGGGCTGCAGCGCTGCCCGTGCCGACGGCCGTCCTGGTAGACCGCGCAGTCCACCACGGCCGAGCCGGCATCACCCGGCGGCACGGTGTCGTAGCGGCCGGTGGCCGGACGGCGGCGGCCCGGGCGGACGGCGGCGCGCAGGTTGTTGATCATCGACATGGCAGGCTCCCTGGAACAGGAGCCGCCGCACGTGCGGCGCGAGCGGGCGGAGGGCCGCGGGTGCGACGGCGAGGAACACCGGTGAAGGGCGGGGAGCTCTCCCGGCCGGTTTCTCCGCGGGCCGCCCCCGGTCGCCGCTACGGGATCAGCGGGCGGGGCGGGACGTGCGGGAAGGGCGCAGGGGAGAGCTGCCGGTACTCCGATCTCGGCCGGTATCCACCGCAACCACCTCCTTCGCGCCGCGGCCCCGGAAGGCCCGAACTCATGGTTCCCGGTGGCCAGTCGCTCACCCTAACATCCGGCCGGCGACCGGCGCCGGGCCCGGTGCGCGGGATACGCTCACGGGCATGGCGCACGACTTCCCGATCTTCGGCGACCCCCACGGCTCCTCCCCGGAACTCTCCCGGGAGGCGGTGCTGGCGGCCGTCGAGGCCCGGCTGATCGCCACCTTCGGCGAGCCGAGCGGCCGCGCCGCGGTCACCTTCCTCGGCACCGACCGGATCGAGCTGCTGCGCTTCGGCCCGGACGCTGGCGGCCTCGTCCGCTACACGACCCTCGGCATGGCCGCCGTCCCGATGGCCGACCCGACCGCGATGGTCGCCGACCAGGTGCGCGGCCCGCGCGCCGAACTCGTCCTGACCGTCCGCGGCGGACGCGACGACGTGCTGCGCAGCCTCGCCACCTTCGCCGCCACGCCGCAGGTGGAGGGCCTGGTGGTGGCCCCCGGCGGCTCGCTGGACCTGGGCTCCCCGCTGTGGGCGGGCGCGCCGTTCACCTCGGTCCTGGTCGCCGAGCCGGGCGGCCTGGTGCCGGACCTCGACCTGGACGAGCCGGCCGACCCGGTGCGCTTCCTCCCGCTGCTGCCGATGACCCCCAACGAGGCCGGCTGGAAGCGCGTCCACGGCGCCGCCGCCCTCCAGGAGCGCTGGCTGGAGCACGGTACGGACCTGCGCGACCCGGAACGCCGCGGCGTCCGCCTGGACTGACGGGGCGCCACCCGGGGTGCGGCTCTCGGCTCAGGCCGGGGCCCTGCGATCCGGACCGGAAGGCACGCCCGGGCGCGCGCTCCGGGCGCACCCCGCCCCGGCGCTCCCGCACGCCCGCGCGGCTCCGCGCGCGGGCTCAGCCCCCGATCGGCTTCGCGCCGGTGGCCTGGGCCAGCAGCGCCTCGTACACCCCGGGGTCGGTGGTGTGCTCGCCGAGCCGGACGGTCTTGCGCTCGCCGTGGTAGTCGCTGGACCCGGTGACCAGCAGCCCGAGCTCGCCGGCGAGGCCGCGCAGCCGGGCCCTGGTCTCCTCGTCGTGGTCGGTGTGGTCGACCTCCAGCCCGGCCAGCCCGGCCGCCGCGAGCCCGGCGATCACCTCGTCGGAGACGGTCCGCCCGCGCTTGACCGCGCCGGGGTGGGCGAACACCGGCACGCCGCCGGCCGCCCGGACCAGCCGGACCGCCTCGGCCGGGTCGGTCTCGTGCTTGCGGACGTCCGCCCGGCCGCCGTTGGCGAGCCACTCGGCGGTGAAGGCGTCCGAGACGGTCGCCACCACGCCGGCCTCGACCAGCGCGCTCGCGATGTGTGGCCGGCCCACCGAGCCCTCGCCCGCGATCCGCTTCACCTGCTCCCAGTCGATGTCCGCCCCCAGCTCCCGGCAGCGCTCGACGATCGCCTGCCCGCGCCGGAACCGGTCGGTGCGCACCAGCTCCCGCTCGGCCGCGAAGGCCGGCTCGGCCGGGTCGAACAGGTACGCCAGCAGGTGCATGCTGATGCCGTCCACGACGCAGGACAGCTCGGCCCCTGGCACGAGGGTCAGCGCGGTGCCGGGCGGCAGCGCGTGCACGGCCTCGGCGGCCTCGGCGTGCCCCGCGACGGTGTCGTGGTCGGTGAGCGCGACGACGTCGAGGCCCGCGGCCACCGCCGCCGCGACCAGCTCGGCCGGGCTGTCGGTGCCGTCGGACGCGGTGCTGTGGACGTGCAGGTCGATGCGCACGGGTCGGACCTCCTGGAGCTCGCGGATGCGGCCCAGGATAGGGCGCTCAGCCCAGGAGCCGGGGGGAGAGGGCCCCGCAGGGCAGGAGGTCCAGTTCGGCGCCCGCCTCGCGCAGGTCGGTGAGGACGAGCTCGTCGTACATCACCAGCGCGGACTGCTCGGGCCACGCGACGGCCCACAGCCAGAGCCCGCGGGCCTCGCCGACGAACACGGCGCGGTCGGCCGGGGCGTCCGGGACGTGGAACATCGGGGTGGGCCGCCCGGCGGCCATCAGCTTGGCGTCGGCGGGCTTGTAGAGGGCGACGGACTCGCCCGGGTCGGGACCGGGCATCCCGGCGTAGCGGGCGCCGAGGCCGACGCCCAGCTCCTCCGCCACCAGCACCAGCTCGCCGAAACCGCCGAGCGGGGCCGGCCCGGAACAGGCGACGGCGGTGGCGCGGGCGCCGGAGACGTCGTCGCCGACGTGCGCGATGCCGGTGTAGAGCCAGCCGACCGGCAGCGGCCAGGGCAGCCACACCGGGACCTGGGAACGGGCGACGGCCACGCCGAGCGCCTCCACGCTCGGGGGCAGCACCGGCTGCATCGGGTGCACGGCTCCGTGCTGGTCGCACTGCCAGGTGTCCGAAAACAGGCCGGGGGCGCGGACCCGACCGGCGCACCTCGGGCAGCTGGGCTCGCCCCTCATAGCCGACAACGCTCCTCCCTCCGGACCGCCGCGTCAAGGACGATCACCCGTACGGAGGGTTCGGCGGCACCTGTCGGTGGCGGGACGCCCGGCCCGGCGCGGGTGGGCGCGGGTGCGGGCGGCTCAGGTTGGGGGATGTCCAGCGGCGGGGGGCGGCAAACGTCGGGCCGGTGGGGCCGGGCCGGGCCCGGACGCACTGACGCCCCGTCATCGGCGATAGCGGTGACGGGGCGTCAGTCGGGTTTCGGCACGTCCGGATCGGACGCTCCGGGCTCGTCGGCGGCGGGCGGGGTCTCCCGGTCGGAGGCGCCGCGCGGGGTCAGACGGTCGGGCACGGACGGATGAGCAGGCGCTCGCCGGTGCGGGCGGCGGCCTGCACGACCTCGCGGACGGTCTCGGCGTCGGCGATCAGGCGGTCGGTCGCGGAGCCGTTGGCGTCGTCCAGCCGGACGATCTCGAAACGCATGGGCTTCGTCATGGGCGTCTCCTTTCCTCGCCCCGCGTCGCGGGGCGGTTGCGGCTGAGTCGGTATCAGCCCTTCCAGGGTCTTGCGGGCGGTCCGGCGATGGGGCCGGATCACGCGGCTCGTACGTGTGGCGGTCTGCTGCGGCAAGGGCTCCCCCTGCTTGCCCGGTGCTGCTGGTGCCTCGTGGACCACGGTGTCGTGGCGGTGCTTCCGGGCCGTTGCCCGTCCGTTAAGTACTGGTTTCAGTGGATTGAAACCCGCGGAGGGCCGGCGATGATTCCCGGACAGAATCAAAGATTACCGTAACTAACGACTTTTGTCCTCTGTTGAACGCGGTCGAACTTCGAGAAGTGGTTCAGACCACGTCGGGCGAGGCCCCGCCACCGGCCCAGAACGCGGCCAGCGCCTGCGCCGTCGCGGCCGGGCGCTCGGCGTTGGGGGAGTGGCCGGCGTCCTCGACGACCACGCGGCGGGCGCCGAGCCGCTCCGCCATGCGCGTCTGCGCCGGCACCGGCCAGGCGTGGTCCCGCACGCCGGAGAGCACCAGCACGGGCAGCCCGGCGGTGGCGGCGGCCAGCTCGTCGACCCGGTCGGGCCCGGCGACCAGGTGGCCGCCGGTGACGGCCAGCGCGCGCGGCACGTTGGCCAGCCAGCGGCGGTGCAGGAACGCGGCGACGTCGGCGGCCGGGCGCTCCTTCCGATCGCCGCCGCCCTCCTCCATCTGCCGCATGACCTGCCAGATCTCCTCCAGGCTCAGCACCGGCAGCGCGTCCAGCAGCAGCTTGGTGCGGGCCGCCTCGGCCGGGTCGATGGCGCCCGCGCCGGTGGACATCAGCGTCAGCGAGGCCCACGGCAGGGCCCCCTCGGCCGCCGCCGCGAGCACCGCCTCCCGCACCACCTGCCCGCCGAAGGAGTGCCCCACGACGTGCAGCGGCCGGCCGTCGCCGGCCTCCCCGGCGAGGGCACGGGTGAGCGCCCGGACGTCCTCCCCGAGGGCCCCGACGGCGTACGCGGCCGGATCGTCGGGCCCGCCGGTCTCGTGCTGCCCGCGCTGGTCGACGGCCGTCACCCGGTACCCGGCCGCCGCGAGCGGCTCCAGCAGCGCGATGAAGTCCTCCTTGCTGCCGGTGAACCCGGGCACCAGGAGCGCCGACCCACGCACCTCGCCGGCCGGCTCGGCCCGCAGCGCCGCGAATCCGCCCCGCTCGGTCGCGACCCGCACGGCGCGGGCACAACGGGGAAGGGTGAGGAACGGCGGCGTGCTCATGGGCCTGCTCTCCTGCGTGCGTCGTACGACTACCCGGGCGAAGCCCGAGCCTAGGGCGTGTCTCCACGTCCTGGGGCCCGTCTCCACGCCCCGGGAACGCCGGAGGGGGTGGGCAGGCCCGTTGTCGGCCCGCCCACCCCCTCCGGGGTGGGTGCGTCAGCTCTCCGGGGTCGCCTCGGCGGCCTTGCGGGCGCGCGTCCGGCGGCGCGGGGCCGGGACCTCGGCGGTCTCGGCGGCCGCAGCCTCGGTCTCGGCCGCGACGGCCTCGGCCTTGGGCTTGCGGGTCCGGGTGCGCGTGGCGGGCTTCTCCTCGGCCGGGGCCTCGGTGACGGCGGCGTCGGCCACGGTCTCGGCCTTCGGCTTGCGGGTGCGCGTCCGGGTGGCGGGCTTCTTCTCCTCGGCCGGAGCCTCGGTGACGACGGCCTCCGCCACGACCTCGGCCACGACGGCCTCGGCGGCCTCGACCACGGCCTCCGCCTTGGGCTTCCGCGTCCGGGTCCGGGTGCGCGCGGCCGGCTTCTCCTCGGCCGGAGCCTCGGTGGCCGCCACGGCCTCGGCGACGACGGCCTCGGCGGCCTCGACCACCGCGGCCTCGGCCACGGCAGCCTCGGCGCCCGACGCACCACCGCGCGAGCGGCGGCGACGACGGCGCGGCGCGGCCTCGCCCTCGGCGCCCTCGACGGCCGGGGCCGTCGCGGCGGACGCGGTCACCGCGGCAGCGGCCTCGCCCTCGGCGCCGACCTCGGAGCCCCGCCGGGTGCGCCGGCGCTCGCGGGTCCGCTTCGGCTTCTCCTCGGCCGCCTCGACGGCCGGGCCGCCCGGACGGCCGGAGCGACCGGAGCCGCCGGAGCCGCCCGAGCCGTTCGAGCCGGCGGACCCGCCGCGGCCACCCCGGCCGGAGCGCGCCCCGCGCCCGCCGGTCTCGCCGAGGTCCTCGACCTCCTCCGCGCCCAGGCCGGCGCGGGTGCGCTCCGAGCGGGGCAGGATGCCCTTGGTGCCCGGCGCGATCTTCAGCAGCTCGTAGAGGTGCGGCGAGGTGGAGTAGGTCTCCTCCGGCTCGTTGAACGGCAGGTCCAGCGCCTTGTTGATCAGCTGCCAGCGCGGGATGTCGTCCCAGTCGACCAGGGTGACGGCGGTGCCGGAGGCGCCGGCCCGGCCGGTGCGGCCGATCCGGTGCAGGTAGGTCTTCTCGTCCTCGGGGCACTGGTAGTTGATGACGTGCGTGACGCCCTCGACGTCGATGCCGCGGGCGGCGACGTCGGTGCACACCAGCACGTCGACCTTGCCGTTGCGGAAGGCCCGCAGGGCCTGCTCGCGGGCGCCCTGGCCGAGGTCGCCGTGGACCGCGCCGGCCGCGAAGCCGCGCTGGGTCAGCTGGTCGGACACGTCGGCGGCGGTGCGCTTGGTGCGGCAGAAGATCATCGCGAGCCCGCGGCCGTCGGCCTGCAGGATGCGCGAGACCATCTCGACCTTGTCCAGCGAGTGCGCGCGGAAGATGTGCTGCTCGATGTTGGCGACGGTCGCGCCGGTGTCGTCCGGCGCGGCGGCCCGGATGTGCGTCGGCTGGCTCATGTACCGGCGGGCGAGGTTGATGACCTGGCCCGGCATGGTGGCCGAGAACAGCAGGGTCTGCCGCTTGGCCGGCAGCATGGTGATGATCTTCTCGACGTCGGGCAGGAAGCCCAGGTCGAGCATCTCGTCGGCCTCGTCCAGGACCAGCGCGCGGACCCTGGACAGGTTGAGCTTCTTCTGGCCGGCCAGGTCGAGCAGGCGCCCCGGGGTGCCGACGACGATGTCGACGCCCTTGGTGAGCGCCTCCACCTGCGGCTCGTACGCCCGGCCGCCGTAGACGGCGAGGACGCGCACGTTGCGGACCTTGCCGGCGGTCTGCAGGTCGTTGGTGACCTGGGTGCACAGCTCGCGGGTCGGGACGACGATCAGCGCCTGCGGGAAGTCGGTGAGCTGTTCCTCGGTGGCGCGGCCGGCGTCCACGTCGGCGCGCACGACGGCCCGCTCGATCAGCGGGAGGCCGAAGCCGAGGGTCTTGCCGGTGCCGGTCTTGGCCTGGCCGATGACGTCGTGGCCGGTCAGCGCGACCGGCAGGGTCATCTCCTGGATGGGGAACGGGTGGACGATGCCGACGGCCTCCAGGGCCTCGGCGGTCTCCGGGAGGATTCCCAGCTCTCGGAACGTCGTCTTGATGGGTTCAGCGGTGGTGGACAGGGTGCTGCCTCTTCCGTGTGGGAGGGGCCGAGAGCGAGCGGCGGGCGGGCGGGCGCGCGGCTGCGTACGGACCTGGACGGTCCTGAAACAGCTGCGCGGACGCACAACCGCGCCGGTCCCTGCGGCCGGCCGGTGCGCGCGGCCCGATGGCGGGGCGCGTCGCCGGCGGCGTCGGGGAGGATTCCCGTGAGGGACCTGCGCGGGACCTCCGCCGGGTGGGCGCGGTCTCGGCGGCCCTCGCTCGGCCACTGATGCGGTGCCAAGGCTTGAAGTCCAAGCCATGGTCGGAGCCGATCGGCTCTCCGACCGGGCATCCGCGTACGTGAGTACCCGTGCCTCCGATGCGGACACGTCCGAGGGGACGGTGCCGCTGGGGAGCGGGCTTGCGCGGGACACCGAGACGGCGGTGACACCGTGCGAGCACGACGGGGCTCCGTACCACCATACAGTCAGGCGACGACTCGAACACGTGACGCGTCTGACATTGCCCCCGGCGACCGGCGCGTGACCGGGCGTTCCGGGTGGTCACCCGGCACGCCCGGGGGCTGCCGGTCCGTGTGGGGGAGCCGGGCGGGCGGGACTAAGGTGGCGGGTCATGGAGACCCATGGTGAGACGCAGGACGAGGCCGGCTCGATCGGTGACTGGGCGAGCTGCTCGGCCGACCCGGGCTACCGCGCGGCGGTGCTGGACCTGCTCGGCGCCCTCGCGTACGGCGAGCTGAGCGCCTTCGAGCGGCTCGCCGAGGACGCCAAGCTGGCGCCCGACCTCGCCGACAAGGCGGCCCTGGCCCGGATGGCCTCCTCCGAGTTCCAGCACTACCAGCGCCTGCACGACCGGCTCGCCGAGATCGGCGCGGACCCGCAGGAGGCCATGCGCCCCTTCGTCGAGCCGCTGGAGCTGTTCCACCGCATGACGGCGCCCTCGGACTGGCTGGAGGGCCTGGTCAAGGCCTACGTCGGCGACGCCATCGCGACGGACTTCTACCGCGAGGTGGCCGTCCGCCTCGACGACGACACCCGGGACCTCGTCCTCGGCGTCATGTCCGACACCGGCCACGCCCAGTTCGCCGTCGACAAGGTGCGCCAGGCGATCGAGGCCGACCCGCGGGCCGGCGGCCGGCTCGCCCTGTGGGGCCGGCGGCTGATGGGCGAGGCGCTCAGCCAGGCCCAGCGGGTGGTCGCCGAGCGTGACGCGCTGTCCAACCTGCTGGTCGGCGGCGTGCAGGTGCAGGGCTTCGACCTGGTCGAGGTCGGCAAGATGTTCAACCGGATCACCGAGGCGCACACCAGGCGGATGGCCGCCCTCGGCCTGGCCTCCTAGGGCCCGTCCCGACGACGCGCCCTACGCCGGCCGGTGCCGCCGCGGCGCGCGGTGGGCGCCCCCGCGGTGCGGGTGGTGCCGGTGCGCCGGGGCCCGGCCGGCGGCCACGTCGGGCCGGGCCAGCATCGAGGTGAGCACCACCGAGGCGACCGCCGCCGCGAAGGCCGCTCCGGCCGGGTAGCGCCCGGCCAGGCCGAAGGCCGCGACCGCCCCGCCGACCAGCGCCGCCGCCACCGCGGTGCCGAGCACCAGGGCGCGGGCCGCCGGGAAGTACGCCGGCAGCGCCAGGAGCGCGGCCAGGCCCACGACCAGGCCGACGAGGGCGAAGACGATCGACTCGACCAGCAAGGCTGCCTCCCCGGGGGACGGGCGCGCGGCACTCGAACGGCCGCACCTGCGCCCTACCCCGGTCCGACCGGCCGTACACGCAACGGTGCCCCGCTCCCTCGGGGGGAACGGGGCACCGGGCGGGCGACTCAGAGAGTGCCGAAACCGACCTTGCGGACGGCCTGCTCGCCGATCTCCACGTACGCCAGGCGCTCGGCCGGGACGATGACGCGGCGGCCGTGCTCGTCGGTCAGCGAGAAGAGCTTCGAGCTGCCCTCCAGCGCCTTGGCGACCGCGCTCTCGACCTCATCGGCAGTCTGCGTGCTCTCGATCACGATCTCGCGCGGCGCGTTCTGCACGCCGATCTTGACCTCCACGGCTTCCGTCCCTCCGGGGTTGCAGCCATCCACGCGCGGGCACCGGAGCGCCTGGGACAAGCGTTCGCGACGACCGCGCCGTACGGCTTCACCATAGAGCACGCGATCACCGCGGAGGCGAAGGTCAGCGGATCACCGGAGCCCACCGCGGCCGCGGGCCGGCCCTAGGCCGACTCGCCGGCCGGGTGCATCGGGAAGCCCTTCAGACCGCGCCAGGCGAGGCTGGCGACCAGCCGGACCGCCTCGTCGCGCGGGATCTCCAGGCCCTGCGACAGCCAGTAGCGGGCGGTGATCTGGGCGAGGCCGCAGACCCCGGCGGCGAGCAGCTTGGACTCCGCCTCGGGCAGGTCGGTGTCCTCCTGGATCACCTGGCTGACCAGCGTCGCGCTGGCCTCCGAGGCCCGCTCGACCCGCTCGCGCACGGCCGGCTCGTTGGTCAGGTCCGACTCGAAGACCAGCCGGAAGGCGCCCGACTCGCTGGAGACGTAGTTGAAGTACGCCTCCATCGTCGCGGCCACCCGCAGCTTGTTGTCGATCGTGGTGGACAGCGCCTCGCGGGTCGACTCCACGAGGGCGTCGCAGTGCTTGTCCAGCAGCGCCAGGTAGAGCTCCAGCTTCCCGGGGAAGTGCTGGTAGAGCACCGGCTTGCTGACCCCGGCGCGGTCGGCGATGTCGTCCATGGCGGCCGCGTGGTAGCCCTGCGCGACGAACACCTCCTGGGCGGCACCGAGCAGTTGTTCACGGCGGGCGCTTCGCGGCAGGCGGGCACCGCGCGGGCGCTCCTGCGCCTCCTGGATGGCCGTCACGGCGCTCCTCACTTCGGGGTTCGTACGGGGCTGCGAGGTGACCGATTCTACTTTTCGGTAACCGCGTCCGCGTTCGGCGGACGTGAGAAAAGCCCCCGGCCTCCTTGTCAGGAGCCCACAATACGGCGCTGACCTCGGCATCGGCAGTGGTGTGACGGGGGTGGAACGGCCCGGCCACGCAGGGTGCCCGCCCGGCGGCGGCCGCCCGGCCGGCGCTCACTACCATCGTCCACCATGAGCGGCGCTGAGCAGCAGATACGGTCGGTCGAGGTCCCCGGCGCGGTGCTCGCGGTGCACCGGCCGGCCGGTGCGGGCGGGCCCGGCGGGAGAGGGACGGACGGGCGGGAGCCGGGGCTGTTCGTGCACGGGCTCGGCGGCTCGGCCGGCAACTGGAGGGCCCTCATGGGCCTGCTCGCCGACCGGATCGACGGCGAGGCCGTGGACCTGCCCGGCTTCGGCGCCTCCGCGCCGCCCGCGGACGGCGACCTGAGCGTCAACGGCCACGTCCGGACCGTCATCGGCTACCTGGAGGCCGCCGGCCGCGGGCCCGTCCACCTCTTCGGCAACTCGCTGGGCGGTGCCGTCGCCGTCCGGCTCGCGGCCCTGCGCCCCGACCTCGTCCGCACCCTCACCCTGGTCTCGCCCGCGCTGCCCGAGCTGCCGCCGCAGCGCACCGCCTGGCCGACCGGCCTGCTCGCGGTGCCCGGGCTGCCCGGTCTGCTGGGCCGGCTCCCGGCGGGCGCGCGCGGCCCCGAGGAGGCCGCCGACGGCATCCTGCGGCTGGTCTACGGCGACCCGGACGGGCTGCCCGCGGCCACCCGGGCCGAGGTGGTGGCCGAGTACCGGCGCCGGCTCGCGGTGCCGCACGCGGCGCGGGCCCTGGTCGGCTCGGTGCGCGGGATCGTCTCCGCCTACACCGAGCGCGGCGAGCAGGCGCTGTGGCGCCAGGCCGGGCAGGTGCGCGTGCCGGTGCTGCTCGTGTACGGGCTGCGCGACAAGCTCGTCTCCTACCGCTCGGCCCGGCGGGCCTGCGCGGCCTTCGCGGACGCCCGGCTGCTGGTGCTCCCGGAGTCCGGGCACGTGGCGATGATGGAGCACCCCGGGCAGGTGGCGCGCGAGGTGCGGGAGCTGCTGGCCGCCCGCGCCCGGTAGCGGCGGCGCTAACGGCCCCATTCGCGGCGAGGTCACGCCGGTTCACTCGTTCAGGTGGCAACCAGGCATGTGACCGATGGATGGCCGCGGGCCGGTCCTACCTTTCTGCTGCCGGACCGAACAGGTGTGGGGGGAGAGCCACACACGCCGCGCCACACGGCGGGCAGCAGGCGGTCGGCCACCAGCTTCCGCAGCCCCCGGGAGGGGCAGCAAGAGGAGGTCTTCCGTGCGCGTCGCGCTGCTCACCGAGGGTGCCCGTCCGTACCCGGGCCGTGGCACCGGACCCTGGTGCGACCGGCTGGCCGAGGGCCTGCCGGAGCACGGGTTCGAGCTCTACCTGCTCACGGGCCCGGACGCCCTCGGCGTCGGGGACCGGATCTCGCCCGCCTGGCGCGGGGTCCACGAACTGGCGCTGTGGGGGCGCAGGCCGGCCGGGCGGGCCCCCGGCGCACTCCGCAGACGCCAGTACGCGCGGGCGTACGAGGAACTGGTGCGCGCCCTGGTCCTGCCGGGCGAGCGCGACGGGTTCGGGGCCGGGCTGTACCGGCTGGCCGCGCTCGCCCGGGAGGACGCCGGCCTGTCCGCGTTCCTGGCCTCCGCGCACGCCCGCCGCGCCCTGGAGCGGGTCTGGCGGCTGCCCGGCGCGGACACCTCGGCCGGGCAGCCGCTGGTGTGCGACGTCCTGGTCGCCGCCGACCTCCTGGAGCAGTGCCTGCGCCCGCTGTCCGCGCCCTGGTACGGCACCGGGCCCGGCGGCCTCGGCGGCGCCGACCTGTGCCACGTCGTGGGCGGCGGCCCGGCCGCGCTGCCCGCCCTGGTGGCCCGGCACCTGCACGGCGTCCCGTTCGTCGTCACCGAGCACGGGCTGCACCTGCGCGAGCAGTACCTCGGCTACCGCGAGGCGCCCTACCGGTGGCCCGTCCGGGCCCTGCTGCTGGCCTTCTTCCGGGCGCTCACCGAGGAGACGTACCGGCAGGCCGCGATACTGACCCCGGGCAGCGCGCACGACCAGCAGTGGCAGCGCCGCTGCGGGGCGGACCCGGCGCGCACCCGGGTGGTGTACGAGGGCACGCCCGCGGTGTCCCGGCCCGCCGCCGGACCGGAACCGGCCGCGCCGACCCTGACCTGGGCGGGCGCCCTGGAACCCGGCCGCGACACCGAGCTGATGCTGCACGCCTTCGCCCGGGTGCGGGCCGAACTCCCCGACGCCCGGCTCGTCGTCCACGGCGAGGAGGCGCGGCCCGGCTACCTCGCGCACTGCGCGGCGCTGGCCGACCGGCTCGGGATCGCGGCGGGGGTGGACTTCGCCGGGCGGCCCGACTCGCTCGCCGCGGCCTGGGAGAGCGGCACGGTGGCGGTGTTCTCCGCGCTGGCCCAGCGCCGGCCGCGGCTGCTCGCGGACGCGATGCTGAGCGGCCGGGCGGTCGTGTCGACCGACGTCGGGGTGGCCCGCGAGGTGGTCGGACCGACCGGGCTCCTGGTGCCCCCGCGCGACCCGAGCGCCCTGGCCGGCGCCTGCTTGGCGCTGCTGCGCGACGAGGAGCGGCGCTCGCGGCTCGGGCTCGCCGGACGGCTCAGGGCGCAGGAACGCTTCGCCGTCGAACCGGTGATCGGCGCCTTCCGGGAGATTTACCTGGAGCTCGTCTCGCAGTTCCCGGCCTTCCCCGGCGGCGGGGGCGGCGGCACGCCCGGCGAGGCGCCCCGCCCGTTCGCCCGGCCCGCCGAGTTCTGGCTGCGCGGCGGCGCCGACGGGGTCGGCCGCGGCGCCCCCGACGACGCGGCCGAGGACGGCGGCGACGGAGCGCGGGAGCGCGGGGGCCGGCTGCGGACCCCCGCCCGTCCGGCGGCCCTCCGGGCGGACGGCGGGAGCCTGGAGACGGACCCCGGCGCCCTCGCGGAGGCGGTCTGATGTCCGCGGGCGGCGCGGAGGCGGGGGGCGGTGCCGGCCGCCCCTCGGGCGATCCGGTGCGCGAGGTGATGGCCGAGCACCGGGCGCTGTGCGAGCGGGCCGTCGACCCGCTGGAGATCGCCGCCGGGCTGGAGGAGGCGGGCCTCGGCGCCGAGGCGGCGGCCCGCTGCCGGCACGCCGACCTGTTCGCGCTGGCCGACGAGCTGTACGCGCGCGTGCCGCGCCGCCCGTACGTGCCGCCGCAGCCCCCCGGCCGGGAGTGCGGCGCCGCCGCCAGGGCCACGCTCGTCGCCGTCGCCCTGGCCGCCCCGCCGTGCGCGGCGGTGGCCTGGTTCGGGGCGCGCTGGCCGGTGCTGCTGACCGCCGCCGTCCCGCTCGTGCTCGTCCCCGCCCTCACCGCGGACCGGCCGGCCGGCCCGCCCCGGCCACCGTTCGCCGGCCCCGCCGCCCCCGACGGCCTCGGCCCCGAGGCCGCCCCGCCCGGCACCGGCACCCGCTGGCGCCCCGCCGCCCTCGCCTACGGCCTCGGCCTGGCCGCCCTCCTGCTGCTCCCGCCCGCGCTGCCCGGCGGGGACCGCCCGCTGACCATCGCCCTGGCGCTGGCGGCCGCCGCGTCGGCCGGGTCGGCCGAGCGGGCGGCCCGGTGGTACCGGCAGGTCGGCCGGGGCCACCTGGGCGCGGCGGGCACGCTGGCCGAGTTCCGGGCCCGGATGCGGCCGGTGCTGCCGGTCGCGGTGGCCCTGCACCTCGCCGTCCTCGCGGTGCTGACCTTCGCCGCGCTCGCCGTGCTGACCGTCGTCGCGCCGCGCCCGGGGCCGTCCCACGGGGGCGGGCTGCTGCACGTGGCCGCCGAGCGCTCCGGCGCCCTCCCGTGGGCGGCGCAGGGCGTGCTGGGTCTGCTGCTGGTGCTGCCCGCGCTGCTGGCGCGCTGCGGCCGGTGGACCGCGGCCGCGCTGGGCGCGCTCGCGGGCCCGGCCGCCACCCTGGCGGTGCTCGGGCTCGGCCGCTCCGGCCCGTCGGCCGCTCTGCTCGGCGGCGGCGGCGTCGCGGCGGTGCTGCTCGGGTACGCCTGGGCGGTGCTCGGCCGCGCCGAGGCGCACCGCTGACCCGTACCGCGCGTCCGTCCGCCCGCACGCCCCGATCCCCTGGACCCCGGCCGTCGAACCGGCCCCCGTACATGCCCGATTTCAGCCCGCCAGGTCGACCCCGACCTCGCTTCGTGGAAGGACACCCCCGATGAGGGTGCTGCTGCTGGGTGCCGACGGCTTCATCGGCCGCCGCGTCACCGACCGTCTGCTGCTGGACCAGGAGTTGCAGGTGACGGTCCTCGGCCGGCGCGACTCGGCCGACATCCGCTTCGACCTGACCACCGGCAGCCCGGGCGCGCTGGCGCGCTTCCTGGACGCCGTCGCCCCCCAGGTGGTGATCAACTGCGCGGGCGCCACCTACGGCAGCTCGCGCACCCTGATCCGGGCGAACACGCTGGCGGTCGCCACCGTCTGCGAGGCGATCCGGCGCAGCCGGGAGCCGGCCCGGCTGGTGCACGTCGGCTCGGCGGCCGAGTACGGACCGGTGCCCGGCGGGGTGCCGGTGTCGGAGCAGGCCGAGCCGCGGCCGGTCGGCCCGTACGGGGTGTCCAAGCTGGCCGGGACGGAGCTGGTGCTGGCCTCCGGCCTGGACGCGACGGTGCTGCGGGTGTTCGACGTGGTGGGCCCGGGGGCGCCGACCGCCTCGCTGTTCGGACGGCTCGCGGAGGGGCTGCGCCGGGCGCTGGAGCGGGACGAGTCGCAGGTGCGGATGCCGGACCTGTCCGGATACCGGGATTTCGTGGACGTGCGGGACGTCGCGCGGGCGATCCAGTCGGCGGCGGTGTCGGCCGCGACCGGGGTGATCAACATCGGCAGCGGGCACGCCGTCCGGGCCCGGGACGCGGCGCAGCTGCTGGTGCGGGCGGCGGGCTTCGAGGGGGCCGTCGTGGAGGAGAACCGGCAGGTCCTGCTGCCCGCGCAGGCCGTCGCGGCGGGCGGGGACCACCCGCCCGGGCACGCGCCGGGGCCGTACCTGCCGGGGCACCGCCCGGAGGGGCCGCGGGCCGAGGGCCGGCCGGCCCCGGGGGAGCCGGTGCCGTGGCGGCAGGCGGACGTGCGCACCGCCAGGGACCGTCTCGGATGGCGGACGCAGGTGCCGCTGGAGGAGTCGCTCGGGGACGTCTGGCTGGAGACGGCCTGCCGGGTCTGAGCGGTCCGGGCGGCGGCCCGGCGGGCGCGTCCGGCCCGTTGGGAGGGGCCGGGGCGCCGTCCGGGGGGGCCGAGGCGGCGGGTCCACGATCCGACGCCGCCCGTCTCGCCCATCGGACGGGCTGTCTCGGAATACCGGAGGGGCGTGACACTGTTGGCGTAGCAGAGCCACCCGAGTGGCGGAGCAACATGCCCACAGACAGGCTGGCCCCGGCCACCTGAAACCGACGACCATCGGAGTTTCCGTGTCGCTGCCACCCCTGGTCGAGCCGGCCGACGAGCTCACCGTTGACGAGGTCCGCAGGTACTCGCGCCACCTGATCATCCCCGACGTGGGCATGGCCGGGCAGAAGCGGCTGAAGAACGCCAGGGTGCTCTGCGTCGGCGCCGGCGGCCTCGGCTCGCCCGCGCTCATGTACCTCGCCGCGGCCGGTGTGGGCACGCTCGGCATCGTCGAGTTCGACGTGGTGGACGAGTCGAACCTGCAGCGCCAGATCATCCACGGCCAGTCCGACATCGGCCGCTCCAAGGGGGAGTCGGCGCGGGACTCGGTCAAGGAGATCAACCCCTACGTCGACGTGATCCTCCACGAGGAGCGCCTCGACAACTCCAACGTCATGGAGATCTTCTCCGGCTACGACCTGATCGTGGACGGCACCGACAACTTCGCCACCCGCTACCTGGTGAACGACGCCGCGGTGCTGCTCGGCAAGCCGTACGTGTGGGGCTCGATCTACCGCTTCGACGGCCAGGCCAGCGTCTTCTGGGCCGAGCACGGCCCCTGCTACCGCTGCCTGTACCCGGAGGCCCCGCCGCCGGGCATGGTCCCCTCCTGCGCCGAGGGCGGCGTGCTGGGCGTGCTGTGCGCGTCGATCGGCTCGATCCAGGTGACCGAGGCCATCAAGCTGCTGGCCGGCGTGGGCGACCCGCTGGTCGGCCGGCTGATGATCTACGACGCCCTGGAGATGAACTACCGCCAGGTGAAGGTCCGCAAGGACCCGAACTGCGCGCTCTGCGGCGACAACCCGACGGTCACCGAGCTGATCGACTACGAGGCCTTCTGCGGCGTCGTGTCGGAGGAGGCGCAGGCCGCCGCCGCCGGTTCGACGATCACCTCGAAGCAGCTGAAGGAGTGGCAGGACGAGAAGGAGGACATCTTCCTGATCGACGTCCGCGAGCCCGGCGAGTACGAGATCGTCAGCATCCCCGGCGCGGTGCTGATCCCGAAGAACGAGTTCCTCATGGGCGACGCCCTGGAGAAGCTGCCGCAGGACAAGAAGATCGTGCTGCACTGCAAGTCGGGCGTGCGCTCGGCCGAGGTGCTGGCCGTGGTCAAGGCCGCGGGCTTCTCGAACGCCGTGCACCTCGGCGGCGGCGTGCTCGGCTGGGTGAACCAGATCGAGCCGCACAAGCCGGTCTACTAGGCCCGGCGCGCACGTACGGAGGAGGGCCCCACCGCCGGGCGCGTGGGCCCCCCCCCCGAAACCCGCGTGTTTCCGAGACCGCACAAGGCGCGGGTGCGCCGGGACCA
>NZ_JBHWGV010000015.1:81957-99250 GCF_042732955.1 Kitasatospora sp. NPDC059747
CTTCCTTGTGTTACTTAGTCTTCACATAGCACCTCACTATGGCGCCGCGCGTCACGGCGCGCCTCTCGCGCCGGGGGTGGGGGTCCCCCCCCCTCCTCCGTACGCGCGCTTGTCTCGTGACGCTCAGAGCGCGTGCTTGCGCTGGAGCACGTTGTAGGCGATCCAGCCGGGCAGCACCGGCAGCCAGAAGGTGAGCGCCCGGTAGAGGAACACCGCCGGGGTGGCGACGGCGGGGGAGACGTCGGCGACGGTGAGCGCGCCGATCAGGGCGACCTCGACCGGGCCGATGCCGCCCGGCGTGGGGATCGCGGAGCCGGCCGCGTTGGCGGTCAGGAAGACGACGGCGACGGCCGAGAAGCTGACGCTGCCGCCGAAGGCCTGCACGGAGGCGTCCAGGCAGGCGGTGAACGAGAGCGTCAGCAGCAGGATCCCGCCGAAGCCGGTGACCAGCTTGCTGGGCGTCTGCATCAGGTCGAGCATGCGCGGCACCACGCCGAAGAACAGCGAGCGCAGCCGGCCCAGCACGAAGCGGCGCAGCGGCGCGACGGCGGCCACGACCAGGGCGAGCACGGCGGCGGTCAGCACGCCGATGATCACCGCGCGGGAGGCGGAGAGGTCGCCGTTGGTCTGGCTGCCGGTGATCAGGCCGAAGCTGAACAGCAGCAGCAGGTGCCCGGCCAGGCCCGCCAGCTGGGAGGCGCCGACGGAGGCGACCGCCTGACCGGAGCGGATCCCGGCCTTCTGCAGGTAGCGGGTGTTGAGCGCGATGCCGCCGATCGCCGCCGGGGCGACCAGCTTGACGAAGGAGCCGGCCAGCTGGGCGGCCACGGTGCGCCGGAACGGCAGCTTTTCGGGCACGAAGCCGGTGAGGCTCATCGCGGCGGCGACGTAGCTGAAGGCGGCCGCCACGAGGGCCGCCGCGGCCCAGGCCCAGTCCATCTGGGAGAGCTTGAGCTGGGCGGGCTTGATGGTGGTCAGCGCCAGGTACGCGGCGAAGGTGAGCGCGATCACCATGATCAGGCTCTTGGGCTTCAGCCGCTCCAGCTTGGCGGGCTCCATCGGGGCCTCGGGGGCGATCTGGAGGATCTGGCCGCGGATGCGGCTGAGCAGGTCCTCGCCGGCCGCCGCGATGTCCTCCTCGGCCTGCTGCTGGGTGCGCTCGCCGGCCGCGACCTGCTCCAGGGCCTTGGCCCGGGCGGCGGTCTTGCGCTCCTTGGAGAGCTTGGCGAGGTCGATGCGGGTGGAGCGGGAGAGCCCGACGGGCTGGAGCAGCGGCAGGGCCTGGGCGACCCGTTCGGCGCCGAGCACGGCGTTGGCGGCGGCGACGGCGCGCTCCGGGCCGATCCGCAGCGCGAAGGTGGTGACCAGCTGGGCGACGTCGATGCGCAGGGTCAGGTCGGTGGCGGCGATGTCGCCGCCGGACAGGTTGACCAGGCAGGCCGTCTTGTCGTCGACGACCAGCAGCGACTCGCCGGTCAGGCGCCGGTGGGCGATCCGGCGCTCGTGCAGGGCGGCCACCGACTCCCACAGCGAGGCCATCACCCGGTCGGTGACCTCGTCGTCGGAGAGCTCGTCCAGGGTGCGGCCCTCGACGTTCTCGTAGACGAGGATCGCGGCGTCCGGGCCGAGCTCGGAGGTGGCGACCAGCTGCGGCGCGCGGGCCCCGGAGGCCGCCGCCGCGTACGCGATCAGGGCCTCCTGCTCCAGCGCCTGGCGCAGCGACTGGGGGCTGCGGCGCACGGCCACCGAGCGCAGCCGCAGCCGGCGCCAGGCACGGTAGAAGAAGCCGGAGGCCTGCTGCTCGCGGTCGATGATGTGGACGTCCAGCGGCGGGCCGTCCTGCTGCGCGACGTAGTAGCGGCGGGTGCCGCCGGGGGCGTCGGGGGCGCGGTGGGCGCTCTCCGGGGTGAAGCCGACCTTGCGCAGACCGATCATCAGGTGCTGGCCGGTGGGGCGGATGTTGGGCGAGCCGATCGCGTACAGCGTGCCGTAGGCGACGGACCAGCCGATCAGGACGGTGAGCAGCAGCGACAGCGGGGTGGTGTAGCCGCCGAGCAGTTCGGTGATCCCGCTGAAGACCACCACGACCCACAGGGCGACCCGCCATCGTGGTCGGCTCGACATGCCGACGGCGGTCATGTAGGCGATCACCGGCGCCAGGTAGCCGTGGACGGGGTCGGTCAGGGCCCCGTTGCTGTCCATGGGGAGCCTGGTCAGGGCGTCCCTGATGTGTTCGGAGGCGCCCTCGGCGACCCACCAGTCGATGCCCAGCGAGACGCCGTAGGCGAGCACCGAGGCGAGGACGCCGTCGGCGACCCGCAGGCCGTCGCGTTTGATCAGCCGCTCGACCGCGAAGGCCAGCGGCACGGCCAGCACCGCGACGCTGGAGAGCAGGCCGGTGATCGTGGACAGCACCGCGGAGAAGCGCGGCGCGTTGGTCGCGATGTCCTGCTCGATGCCGGTGGTGGTCGAGGTCGCCACGCCGGCCAGGACGAACACGGCGACTATCCCGAAGACGCCGGCGAGGAAGCGCAGGAGGTCGGTCGGGCGGTGCGCGCGGGCGGCGAGCAGCGGCTCGTCGACGTCCAGGTGCGGGGTGTCGTCCAGCGGGTCGTGGAAGGACGCGAGGGCGTGTTCCGCGGTCGTGGCGTCGGGTGCGGGCGCGGGCTCGGGGGCGGGCACCGGCTCCGGGGCGGCCCCGGGGACGGCCGCGCCGGTGGGACGCGGGCCCGCCTCGGGCGCCTGGGCGGGCTCGGGCAGCGGCACGGTCGGGGTCGCGGCGGGGCCGGTCGGCTGGGGGGTCTTGATCGTACGGTCCTTGATCAGGGAGACTTCCGGCGCGGGCCCGGGAGCGGGCTCACCGCCGGGACCTGCGGGCATGCGGGCGGCGGACTCGTCGGAGTCCTCGTGCGCGCCCACGTCTGCCGTCCCGGTCATCTGGTCTTGTCCTCGTATCACCACTCACCGCCCCGGAAGATGGTGGCATGCCCCGGCCCCCCGTGCTGGACAGGGGCCGGATCGGGCGCGGCGGATCGAATCCGCGGGGTTCCGCACGCGCCCCCATAAGGAAGAATGCCGCAGGTGACGGACGCTGACGACGACGGCTTCCCGGCGGACCTGCCGCCCTTCGCCGAACTGGTTCTCGACCTGACCGAGCGGATTCCACCCGGCCGGGTGATGACCTACGGGGACGTTGCCGAGTACCTCGGCCAGGGCGGTCCGCGCCAGGTCGGGCGGGTCATGGCCCTGTACGGCGGCTCGGTGCCCTGGTGGCGGGTGATCCGCGCCGACGGACGCTTCCTGCCCGGCCACGAGCAGCGCGCCCTCGCCCACTACGGCGAGGAGGGCACCCCGCTGCGCGAACTCTCCGACCCGCCGCGCGTGGACCTCAGGCGCGCCCGCTGGGACGGTTCCCAATCCCTCTGAACCCGGGACGCCGAGGGGATTGACGGGGCAGGATCGTAGGCTCGATGCGGGCGGGCCCGCGCGGCCCGCCCCCGTCATGCCCCTGTTCGACCCCAGGAACCTCCGTGAGCGAGTGCAGCGAGCGAACCATCAAGAAGTGCGCATGGGCGAACGCCCCTGCCGAGCGTAGCGAGGCGGGCGCGTGAGCGAGAGCAGCGAGCGAACCATCAAGAAGTGCGCATGGGTGAACGCCCCTGCCGAGCGTAGCGAGGCGGGCGCGTGAGCACCCCCTTCCGGCTCGTGCGCAGCCCGCTCGTCCAGCCCGCACCGCCCGCGCTGGACGAGTACCAGCGCGCCGTGGTCGAGCACCCCGGCGGGCCGCTGCTGGTGCTCGCCGGCCCGGGCACCGGCAAGACCACCACGCTCGTCGAGGCCGTCGCCCGGCGCATCGAGCGCGGCACCGACCCCGAGCGGATCCTGGTCCTCACCTTCAGCCGCAAGGCCGCCATGGAGCTGCGCGACCGGATGTCCGGACGCCTCGCCACCTCCACCCCCGCCCCGCAGGCCACCACTTTCCACTCCTTCTGCTACGCCCTCCTGCGCGCCCACCAGGACCCGGCCGACTACGCCGAGCCACTGCGCCTGCTGTCCGGCCCCGAGCAGGACGTCATGGTCCGCGAACTGCTCGCCGGCGGCGCCGAGGACGCCCGCCTCGGCAGCTCCCGCATCCCCTGGCCGCTGGACCTGCGCGCCTGCCTGACCACCCGCGGCTTCGCCGACGAGGTCCGCGCCGTCCTCGCCCGCAGCCGCGAGCTCGGCCTCGGCGAGGCCGAGCTCGAACGCTTCGCCCAGGGCGTCCAGCGCCCCGACTGGGCCGCCGCCGCCCACTTCCTCGCCGACTACCTCGACGTCCTCGACCTGCGCGGCGTCCTCGACTACGCCGAGCTCGTCCACCGCGCCGTCCTGCTCGCCGAGCGCCCCGAGGTCGCCGAGGACCTGCGCGCCCGCTACGACGTCGTCTTCGTCGACGAGTACCAGGACACCGACCCCTCCCAGGTCCGCCTGCTGCGCCGGCTCGCCGGCGGGGGGCGCGACCTCGTCGCCGTCGGCGACCCCGACCAGTCGATCTACGCCTTCCGCGGCGCCGACATCAACGGCATCCTCGACTTCCCGCAGGCCTTCCCCCGCGCCGACGGCACCCCCGCCGACGTCCGGGTGCTGCGCGTCTCCCGCCGCTCCGGCGCCGTCCTGCTCGCCGCCTCCCGCGAACTCGCCCGCCGCATGCCCATGGGCCGCCTGCCCGCCGACAAGCTCGCCCAGCACCGCGCCCTGCTGCCCTCCCGCGAGGGCGGCCGGGTCGAGGTCTACACCTACCCGACCCCCGGCGCCGAGCTCGACTCCGTCGCCGACCTGCTGCGCCGCGCCCACCTGGAGGACGGCGTGCCGTGGGGCGAGATGGCCGTCCTCGTCCGGGCCGGTGCCCGCTCCATACCGGGCGTGCGGCGCGCCCTCGGCGCGGCCGGCGTGCCCCTGGAGATCGACGGCGACGACCTGCCGCTGCGCGAGGAGCCCGCCGTCGCCCAGCTGCTGCTCGCCCTGCGGGTCTGCGCCGAGCAGGCCGCCCGCGACCGGCACGGCGACCCGGACGCCGCCGATCCCCTCACCACCGACACCGCCCACGCCCTGCTCACCGGCCCCCTCGGCGGCCTCGACGGCTCCGACCTGCGCCGCCTCGGCCGCGCCCTGCGCGAGGAGGAACGCGCCGCGCTGCGCGCCGACGGCCGCCCCGCCGCGGCGCTGCGCCCGGCCGGCGAGCTGGTGCGCGAGGCCCTCGCCGAGCCCGAGCGGCTCATCGCCCTCGACCCCCTCCACGCCCGCGGCACCCCCGCCCGGCGCGCCCGCGACCTCGGCACGCTGCTGCGCAAGGTCCGCGAGGCGCTCGCCGGCGGCTGCACCGCCGAGGACGCCCTGTGGGCGCTGTGGGAGGGCAGCCGCCGCTGGCGCGAGCGCCTGGAGCGGGCCGCCCTGCGCGGCGGCGCCGCCGGCCGCAACGCCGACCGCGACCTCGACGCGCTGTGCGCCCTGTTCGAGACCGCCGCCCGCGCCGAGGAGCAGGTCACCGGCCACCGCAGCGCCCTCGACCTGCTCGCCGAGCTGGAGGCCCAGGACATCGCCGCCGACACCCTCACCGTGCGCACCGTGCGCCCCGAGGCCGTCCGGCTCATGACCGCCCACCGCTCCAAGGGCCTGGAGTGGCGCCTGGTCGTCGTCGCCGGCGTCCAGGACGGCCTCTGGCCCGACCTGCGCCGCCGCGGCTCCCTCCTGGAGGCCGACCGGATCGGCCGCGACGGCCTGGCCGAACCGCTCTCCCCGGCCGCCCTGCTCGGCGAGGAACGCCGCCTCTTCTACGTCGCCGCGACGCGCGCCAAGGAACGGCTGATCGTCACCGCCGTCAAGGCGCCCGCCGAGGACGGCGACGAGCCCTCCCGCTTCCTGCGCGAGCTCTACCGCGAGGACGTCGACCCCGCGACCGGCCGCGTCGTGTGCCGCACCCCGCCCGTCACCGTCGAGGACGTCACCCACCGCCCGCGCCGCCCGCTCGCCGTCCACGCCCTCGTCGCCGAGCTGCGCGCCGTCACCGTCGACCCGGCCCGCTCGCCCGAGCTGCGCCGGGCCGCCGCCGAACGCCTCGCCGTCCTCGCCGCCGCCGCGGACGAGGACGGGCTGCCGCTCGTGCCCGCCGCCCACCCCGAGCGCTGGTGGGGCCTGGACGACCCGACCGCCGCCCCCGAGCCGCTGCGCGGCCCCGACCTGCCGGTGCGGCTGTCCGGCAGCGGCCTGGAGCAGCTGGAGAACTGCTCGCTGCAGTGGTTCCTGGACAAGGAGGTCAAGGCCCAGGTCCGCGGCTCGGCCGCCCAGGGCTTCGGCAACGTCGTCCACGCCCTCGCCGACGAGGTCGGCTCCGGGCGCACCCCCGCCGACCTCGCCGTCCTCATGGAGCGCCTGGACACCGTCTGGGACGCGCTGGCCTTCGACGCGCCGTGGAAGTCCCGGCAGGAGAAGACCGAGGCCCGCGCCGCCCTGGAGCGCTTCCTCAACTGGCACGTCCTCGAACGCGGCCGCGACCTCGTCGCCACCGAGCACGGCTTCGACGTCACCCTCGACGTCGGCGGCGTCTCGGTGCGCATCCGCGGCTCGATGGACCGGGTCGAGAAGGACGCGGCCGGGCGCGCCTACGTCGTCGACTTCAAGACCGGCAAGCAGATCCCCACCGACAAGTCGCTGCCCGAGCACAAGCAGCTCGCCGTCTACCAGCTCGCCGTCCGGGCCGGGGCGCTGAACGAGCTGCCCGGCTTCGCCGGCGGCGCCCCGCACGCCGGCGGCGCCGAGCTGGTCCACCTGCGCGAGCCGGCCGCCAAGGCCGCCCAGGACGCCCCCAAGGTGCAGCGCCAGGAGCCGCCCGAGGGCGAGCCGTGGATCGAGAACCTGCTCGCCGAGGCCGCCGGACGCGTCCTCGCCGAGCGCTTCGTGCCCCGCACCGGCGGCGGCTGCGACCGCTGCGCGTTCCGGCGCAGCTGCTCGGCCCAGCGCGACGGGGCCCAGCTGGTGGAGTGATGGTCGCGGGGCAAAGAATGTCCGCCGCTCCGGTTAACGTTGCGGGGTGACCGCCGTGCTCAGCCATCCCGACCAGCTCAAGGAGCTGCTCGGGATCCCGTTCAACCGGGAGCAGATGGCGGCCATCGGCGCCCCCCTCGAACCCGCCGTGATCGTCGCCGGCGCCGGCTCCGGCAAGACCACCGTGATGGCCGCCCGGGTGGTGTGGCTGGTGGGCTCCCGCGCCGTGCGCCCCGAGGAGGTCCTCGGCCTCACCTTCACCAACAAGGCCGCCGGCGAGCTCGCCGAACGCGTGCGCACCGCCCTCCTGCGCGCCGGCGTCGCCGACTCTGACGACGCCGAGCCGCTCGGCGAACCCGAGATCTCCACCTACCACGCCTTCGCCGGGCGCCTCCTCAAGGAGCACGGCCTGCGCATCGGCGTCGAACCCGACGTGCGGCTGCTCGCCGACGCCACCCGCTTCCAGCTCGCCGCCAAGGTGCTGCGCACCAGCCCCGGCCCGTTCCCCGCCCTCACCGGCACCTTCGCCAACCTCGTCGCCGACCTCATCGCCCTCGACGGCGAACTCGCCGAACACCTCGTCGAACCCGACACCCTGCGCGCCCACGACGAGGACCTGCTCGACGCCCTCGCCACGGCCAAGCTCACCAACGACGACCTGCGGGCCGTCCCCGCCACCGCCCGCGCCCGGCTCGAACTGCTGCGCCTGGTCGAGGACTACCGGCGCCGCAAGGCCACCGCCGGACTGATGGACTTCGGCGACCAGATAGCGGCCGCCGCCCGGCTCGCCCAGCGCCGCCCCGAGGTCGGCGAACTCCTGCGCGGCCAGTACCGGGTCGTGCTGCTCGACGAGTACCAGGACACCTCCGTCGCCCAGCGGCTCATGCTCGCCGGGCTGTTCGGCGCCGGGCCCGAGGGCCGTGGCGGCGGCCACCCCGTCACCGCCGTCGGCGACCCCTGCCAGGCGATCTACGGCTGGCGCGGCGCCTCCGTCGCCAACCTCGACGAGTTCCCCCGGCACTTCCCGCGGGCCGGCGGCCGGCCCGCCGCCCGCTACGCGCTCAGCGAGAACCGCCGCAGCGGCGGGCACCTGCTCGCCTTCGCCAACGAACTCGCCGCGCCGCTGCGCGCCATGCACGAGGGCGTCGAGGCGCTGCGCCCGGCTCCCGGCGCCGAGCACGACGGCTTCGTCCGGGCCGCGCTGCTGCCCACCCACGCGGAGGAGGTCGACTGGCTCGCCGACTCCGTCGCCCACCTCGTGCGCACCGGCACCGCGCCCGGCCGGATCGCCGTGCTGTGCCGCGGCGGCGCCGCCTTCCCGGACATCCACGCGGCGCTGGTGGCCCGCGATGTGCCGGTCGAGGTGGTCGGCCTCGGCGGGCTGCTCCAGCTGCCCGAGGTGGCCGACCTGGTCGCGGTCTGCGAGGTGCTCCAGGACCCGACCGCGAACGCGGCCCTGGTGCGGCTGCTGATCGGCCCGCGCTGGCGGATCGGCCCGCGCGACCTCGCCCTGCTCGGGCGCCGCGCCGCCGACCTCGTGCGCACCGGCCGGCCCGAGGGCGTGGAGGCGCTGGCCGCCGCCGTCGCCGAGACCGACCCGACCGAGGTGGTCTCGCTGGCCGACGCCCTGGAGACCTTCCTCGACGCCGATCAGGGCGATCAGACCGACGACCTCCCGTTCTCCGCCGAGGCCCGGGTGCGCTTCGCCCGCCTCGCCCAGGAGCTGCGCGACCTGCGCCGCTCGCTGTCCGAGCCGCTGATGGACGTCCTGCACCGGGTCCTCGCCGCCACCGGCCTGGAGGTCGAACTCGCCGCCTCCCCGCAGGCACTGGCCGCCCGCCGCCGCGAGACCCTGCACGCCTTCCTGGACGTCGCCGCCTCCTTCGCCGACCTCGACGGCGACCCGGGCCTCGCCGCCTTCCTCGGCTTCCTGCGCGCCGCCCAGGAGTACGAGCGCGGCCTGGACAGCAGCCTGCCCGGCGGCGAGGACACCGTGAAGGTCCTCACCGCCCACAAGTCCAAGGGCCTGGAGTGGGACGTCGTCGCCGTGCCCGGCCTGGTGAAGGGCGCGTTCCCCTCCGGCAGCCCGCGCGAGCGCTGGACCAGCACCAAGCGCGTGCTCCCGCACGCCCTGCGCGGTGACGCCGCCACCCTGCCCGACGTGCGCGGCGGGTGGAACGCCAAGTCGGTGGCCGCGTTCAAGAAGGAGCTGGCCGAGCACTCCGGCGTCGAGGAACTGCGCCTCGGCTACGTCGCGTTCACCCGGCCGCGCTCCCTGCTGCTCGCCTCCGGCCACTGGTGGGGGCCCACCCAGAAGACCGTCCGCGGCCCGTCCGCGTTCCTCGAACAGCTGCGGGAGCACTGCGAGCGGCCCGGCGCGGGCGAGATCGAGCACTGGGCCGAGCAGCCGGAGAAGGGCGCCGAGAACCCGGCCCTCGCCGCGCCCGCCGAGCGGCCCTGGCCGCTGCCGCTGGACCCGGCCGCCCAGCACGCCCGGCGCCGCGTCGCCGGCGTCGTGCGCGCCCGCCTCGCCGGCGCGCCCGCCCGCGAACCGGAGCCGATGGGCGCCGAGGACCGCCGCCAGGTCGAGTCCTGGGACCGCGATCTCACCGCCCTGCTGGGCGAGTTGGAGCGGACCCGGCGCAGCGTCCGGGAGGTGCCGCTGCCCGCCGCCCTGTCCGCCACCCAGCTGCTGCGCCTGGCCGCCGACCCGGACGGCTTCGCGCACGACCTCGCCCGCCCGATGCCGCGCCCCCCGCAGCCCGCGGCCCGCCGGGGCACGCGCTTCCACGCGTGGGTGCAGTCCCGGATCGAACCGCTGCTGCTGGTCGAGCCCGGCGCGCTGCCCGGCGCGGACGACGACGGCGTCGAGGACGAGCAGGACCTGGAGCGCCTCAAGGAGGCGTTCCTGCGCACCCCGTACGCCGGCCGGCGCCCGTACCGGGTGGAGGCGCCGTTCCAGCTGGTGCTGGCGGGCCGGGTGGTGCGCGGCCGGATCGACGCGGTCTACCGGGAAGGTGACGAAACGTCAGGATCCGGTGGTGCGTCACGCTACGAAGTGGTGGACTGGAAGACCCACCGCGAGGAGACCGCCGACCCGCTGCAGCTCGCGGTCTACCGGGTCGCGTGGGCCGAGTACGCGGGAGTCCCGCCGGAGCAGGTCACGGCGTCGTTCCTGTACGTCCGCAGCGGGCGCGTCGTGCGACCGTCAGGACTTCCCGACCGAAAAGAGTTGGAACGGCTCCTGATCGGGAACAGTGAAGAATGAGTCACGGAGAGCATCCAAGTCATCATGGCAACGGGCGAAACCTGTGCGTAGTGCACGTTTCGCGCCTATTGTGGGGTCGGTAACCGGTCAACCCCCGTACTCCGGCCGCCGGCGAGGCCCGCATTTCCTAACCCTCAGTCATCGCCGCAGGTGCCTCCGGGCATCGGCGTCTTCTGCTGGAGAAACCGAAGTTGAGCGCGACCGGATGGATCAGAGAGCGGTTCACCGGGCCGACCCCGGGACCCGCTCCGGGCACGACCGGCACCTGGCCGAGGACGGCGCTCGCGCTGCCCTACATCGGCATGGCGCTGATCGTCCTCCTCGACTACGTCAGCGGCACCGAGGTCACGGTCGAACCCGCCCTCACCGCCGTACCCGCGCTGGCCGCCGTGGTCAGCCGCCGCACCTGGTACCCGCTCGCCATCGGCCTGTGCACCGAGGCCGTGGCCTTCCTGATGGCCTTCCGCGGCGACGCGCTCGGCCAGTCCGTGCACGCCGCCAGCGTCGTCGCGATCGTCCTGGTCGCGGCGATCGGCTGGGTCAGCGCCACCCTGCGCCTGCGCCAGGAACGGGCGCTCGCCGACGCGCAGCTCGTCGCCTCGATCGCCCGCCGCGTGCTGCTGCGGCCCGTCCCCGAGCGGGTCGGCACCGTCCGCGCGGCCGTCCACTACGAGGCCGCCGCCGCCCACGCGCGGATCGGCGGCGACCTGTACGAGGTCGTCAACACCCGCCACGGCGTCCGGGCCGTGGTCGGCGACGTGCGCGGCAAGGGCCTCGGCGCGGTCGAGACGGCCGCCGCCGTCCTCGGCGCCTTCCGCGAGGCCGCGCACCAGGAGCCCGCGCTGGACCGGGTGGCCGGCTGGCTCGCCGTCAGCCTCGACCGGGCCCTGCACGAGAACGACCACCCCGGCGTCGAGGAGGAGTTCGTCACCCTCGTGCTGATCGGCGTCGCCCCGGACGGCACCGCCCAGATCGTCAACTGCGGGCACCCCTCGCCGCTCCTGCTGCGCGGCGCCGAGGTCCGCCCGCTCGAACTCGCCGAGACCGTGCCGCCGCTGGGCGTCCTCGACCCGGCCGACGTCCGCCCGCCGGTGCACCGCACGGCCCTGCTGCCCGGGGACCGGGTGCTGCTTTTCACCGACGGCGTCATCGAGGCCCGGGACCGCTCCGGCGCCTTCTACCCGCTCGCCGAACGCCTCCCGCACTGCGCCGACGGCCGCCCGGCCGACGTCCTGCTGCGCCTGCACGAGGACGTCGTGCGCCACGTCGGGCGCCAGCTCGGCGACGACGCGGCCATGCTGCTCCTCCAGTACGAACCCCAGTCCGCCCAGATCGCCCACGTCCCGCACCAGAACGGGGCCCTCTCGCACCTCAACTGAGGCCCGGGGCCGCAACGGCCGAGGGCCGGAGGCTACAGCGCCACCTCGACCACCAGCGGCCGGTGGTCCGACACCCCGGTGTGCGGCGCCGCCGCCGGGCCCACCGCGGTCCGCGGCACACCGACCGCCAGCACGTGGTCGAACTGCACCGCGGGCCGGTGCGACGGGTACGTCGGCGTGCGCGCCAGGTCGTACCAGCCCTGCAGCCGGGCCCGCGGCTCGCGCACCCGCCGCCGGCGCGGCCCGGCCAGCACCGGCCGGGCCCGCCGCGCCTCGCGCAGCTCCCGCACGCGCGTGCGCGGCGCGGTGCGCTCCAGCGCCGTCGCCCCGCCGAGCACCGTGCGCGGCACCGCGCCCACCAGGTTGAAGTCGCCCAGCACCAGGTACGGCTGCGGCAGGTCCGCGATCCAGCGCCGGATGCCGGCCAGCTGCGCCATGTTCCACCCGGGCACGAAGGACAGGTGCGCGGCCACCACCGTGAACGGGCCGCGCTCGCCCTCCAGCACCGCCGCGAGGGCGGCCCGCGGCTCGTCCGGCACGGGGGTCAGGCCGCGCCGCCCGGCCACCCGCAGCGGCAGCCCGAACGGCGCCGGGGCGAAGCGCCGGGCCCGCCAGTGGCGCACCGGCAGCCGGGTCAGCAGCGCCGTCCCGTACGAGGGCGCGGCGCCGTCGCCGACCTCGCCCGGCCCGTACACCTTCAGGCCGTTCGGCCCGGACGGCTCGCGCACCCAGCCGGCCACCGGCGCCGGGCGCCCGTGCAGCGCGGCGGCGAAGCGCCAGTCGGCGGCCCCCATCGCCTTGGCGGCGACGGCCGCCTGGTCGGTGCAACCCGAGCGCGACTGGTGGCGGTCCACCTCCTGCAGGGCCAGGACGTCCGCGTCCAGCGCGGCCACCGCCTGCGCCAACGGGTCGCCGGCGTCGGCCGGATAGGGCCGCGGGGCGCCGTCCGCGGCGAGCGGCTGACCGTGCAGCAGGTTGAAGGTGGCGATGCGCAAGTGGCTCACACCGCACGACGGTACCCGCTCGCCGGGGCCGGTCGCGTCGCTTGAGCCGGGAGGGCATACCGGGTATACATACTGAGTATGTCCATCCGTCACGGTCTGCTCGCCCTGCTCGACCAGGGCCCGCGCTACGGCTACCAGCTGCGCACCGATTTCGAGGCGCGCACCGGCGCCACCTGGCCGCTCAACGTCGGGCAGGTCTACACCACGCTCGCCCGCCTGGAGCGCGACGGCCTGGTCGAACCCGCGGGGGAGGACGACGAGGGCCACCAGTTCTACGCCGTCACCGAGGCCGGCCGGGCCGAACTGCGCGCCTGGTTCGACACCCCGGTGCCGCGCACCAACCCGCCGCGCGACGAACTCGCGATCAAGCTCGCGATGGCCGTCACCGTGCCCGGGGTCGACGTCTCCGCCGTCGTCCAGGGCCAGCGCCGGCACAGCATCAAGGCGCTCCAGGACTACACCCGGCTCAAGGGCCGGGCCCTGGCCGGCGAGGCCCGGCCCGGCGCCGGCGCCGCGCCCGCCTCGGCGGGCAGCGACCTCGCCTGGCTGCTCGTCCTCGAACAGCTGATCTTCCAGACCGAGGCCGAGATCCGCTGGCTCGACCACTGCGAGACCCGCCTCGCCCAGCAGGCCGAGCTCCAGCAGGCCCGGGCCGCCGAGGCCGCCGAGGCGGGCGGGGCCGCCGGCCAGGAGCCCGCCCGCACGTTCCGCCCCGGCCGGCGCCGCACGCGGTCCTAGCGCCGCGGGCCCCGCCCCGCCCCGGCGGCGCGCGGCCCCGGACCGCCGGGGCCCCACCGACGTCACCGATCCACCGGCCCGGCCGCGACCGGGCCCACAACCAGCAAGAGGGGGGACCGTGTCCTACACAGACCCGACCAGCACCGGCGTCCGGCCCGTCCTGCACCTGGACGGCATCAGCCGGGTGCACGGCCAGGGCGCAGCAGAGGTGCACGCCCTGCGCCAGATCGACCTGCGGGTCAATCCCGGCGAGTTCGTCGCCGTCATGGGCCCGTCCGGCTCCGGCAAGTCGACCCTGCTCACCCTCGCCGGCGGCCTCGACACCCCGACCGGCGGCCAGGTCCTCGTCGAGGGCGTCGCCCTCGGCGGCCTGAGCCGCAAGCGCCTCGCCGAGGTCCGCCGCCGCTCCGTCGGCTACGTCTTCCAGGACTACAACCTGATCCCGGCCCTCACCGCCGCCGAGAACATCTCCCTCCCGCGCGAACTGGACGGCCTCTCCGCCCGCGCCGCCCGCCGCGAGGCCCTCGCCGCGCTGGAGGAGCTCGGCATCCCCGAGCTCGCCGACCGCTTCCCCGACGACATGTCCGGCGGCCAGCAGCAGCGCGTCGCCATCGCCCGCGCCCTCATCGGCGACCGCCGCCTCGTCCTCGCCGACGAACCCACCGGCGCCCTCGACTCCACCACCGGCGAGGCCGTCCTCGCCGTCCTGCGCGCCCGCTGCGACGCCGGCGCCGCCGCCATGATGGTCACCCACGAGGCCCGCCACGCCGCCTGGGCCGACCGCGTCGTCTTCCTGCGCGACGGCCGCATGGTCGACGAGAGCATCAGCCAGGACGCCGGCAGCCTGCTCGTCAGCGCCGCCACCAACGCCAAGCGCCAGGGGGAGGAGTGAAGTTCAGCTCCTGGCGGGTCGCCCTGCGCATAGCCCGCCGCGACGCCCTGCGCGCCAAGGGCCGCAGCGCCCTCGTGGTCGCCATGGTCGCCCTGCCCGTCCTCGGCGTCACCGGCGCCGACGTCGTCTACCGCAGCGCCCAGCTCAGCCCCGCCGAACGCGCCACCCGCCTGATGGGCCGGTCCGACGCGGAACTGCGCTTCCTCGAAGGCGGCGTGACGATCAAGCAGGCCCCCGACCCCAGCGAGGGCAGCAGCTTCGAGCAGCCCGTCGCCACCAAGGCGGGCGCACCCGACCTCACGCCCGAACAGCAACGCAGCCGCGACACCGACCCCGCCGCACTCGCCGCCGCCCTCCTGCCCGCCGGCACCACCCTCGTCCCCGAGCGCATGGGGTCCTACACCGCCACCAGCAGCGCCGAGGGCCTCATCTCCGTCGACACGACCGAGGCCGACCTCACCGACCCCGTCTGGCACGGCAAGATCAACATCGTTGGGGGCCACGCACCGAGCGCCCCCCGCGAGATCGCCGTGACCCGCACCTTCCTCGACCGCTCCGGCCTGGGGCTCGGCGCCACCACCACCGTCCGCGGCCTCGACGCCACCCCCTTCACCATCACCGGCGTCGTCGAGTACCCCGGCGACCTCAGCGCCACCACCCTCGTCGCCCGCCCCGGGGAACTCGTCGAACCACTCGCCAAACTCCCCGGCGCGACCCCGCGCACGGGCGGCAACTGGCTCGTCAAGATGCCCGCCGGCACCGTGCTCGACTGGCCCAAGGTCACCGAACTCAACAAGTACGGCTTCACCGCCGCCTCCCGCGCCGTCCTCCTCGACCCGCCGCCGCGCGCCGCCGTCCCCTTCTACGCCGACCAGAACAACGGCACCGGACCCGCGCTCCTCGACCGCACCGCCATCGTCATCCTCGGCACCGTCGTCGGCATGGCCCTCCTGGAGATCGTGCTCCTCGCGGGCCCCGCCTTCGCCGTCGGGGCCAGGCGCTCCCGGCGGCAGCTCGGCCTGATCGCCGCCGGCGGCGGTGACCGCGCCCAGATCCGCGCCGTCGTCCTCGGCGGCGGCGTCGTCCTCGGCACCACCGGCGCCGCGGCCGGCCTCGCCGTCGGCATCGGCCTCGTCGCCCTCCTGCGCACCCGCGCCGAGGACTACGCCGGCCACCGCTTCGGGCACTTCGCCCTCCAGCCGCTCGACCTCGCCGGGGTCCTGCTCATCGGCGTCGTCACCGGCCTGCTCGCGGCCATCGTCCCGGCCGTCCAGGCCGCCCGCCAGGAGGTCGTCTCCGCACTCACCGGCCGCGACTCCCTCAAGCCGCCCAACCGCTGGCTCGCCCTCCTCGGCCTCCTCATGCTCGGCGGCGGCACCGCCCTCGCCCTGCTCGGCGCCGCCAGCGGCATCGCCAGCCGCACCATCGCCGTCCTCGGCGGCTCGATGATCGCCGAACTCGGGATGGTCGCCCTGGTGCCCTACCTCGTCGGCCTCTTCGGCCGCACCGGCCGCTGGCTGCCGCTCGGCCCCCGCCTCGCCCTGCGCGACTCGGTGCGCCACCGCGGCCGCACCGCCCCCGCCGTCGCCGCCGTCATGGCCGCCGTCGCCGGCTCCGTCGCCGTGTCCATCTACGCCGCCAGCACCGACGAACAGAACCGCCGCGGCTACGAGGCCTCCGCCCCCGCCGGCGCGGTCCTCCTCGGCACCGGCTGGGGCGCCGCCTCCGACGGCTCCCTCCTGCCCCGGATGCGTGACGCCGTCGAATCCAGCGTCCCCGACCTCGGCCCGCGCGCCGACGTCAAGAAGCTCACCTACCCCGCCGGCTGCGGGGAACACCAGGGCACCTGCGGATGGATCTCTCCCCTCCTGCCCAAGGACCTCCGCTGCCCCCTGGAGGACGACCACGGCAGCCTCTCCTCCGACGAGATCAAGCGGCTGCGCCACGACGACAAGCGCTGCCAGTTCAACGCCGGCCGACGCGGCACCTCCGTCTACGGCGGCATCGGCGCCGGTGACGCCACCATGCTGCGCAACCTGCACGGCATCACCGACCCGGCCGCCGTCCAGGCCCTCGCCGACGGCAAGGCCGTCGTCCTCGACCCGCGCTACATCAAGGACGGCAAACTGATCCTCCAGACCAACGACCCCATGCCGCTGCCCGCCGCCGGCACCAAGTCCGCCCCCTACGTCCCGTCGGAGGAAGAGGACCGCAAGCGCCGGCACGAGACCACCATCGACGCCTACCTCGCCAACTCGCCCATCCAGACCGGCATCGCCGTCATCAGCCCCGACACCGCCCGCCGCCTCGGCCTCGGCGTCGTGGACGGGGGCTCCGTCTGGCTGCCCGCCACCGCACCCAGCGACGGCGCCGAGCAGAAGGCCGCCGGTGCCATCGGCAAACTCGCCGACCACACCGAGTTCTCGGTCGAACGCGGCTACCAGCCCAAGGGCGACCTCATCAGCCTCGGCCTGGCCGGCTTCGCCGCCCTCGTCGCCCTCGGCGCCGCCGGCATCGCCACCGGACTCGCCGCCGCCGACTCCCAGCGCGACCTCACCACCCTCGCCGCCGTCGGCGCCACACCCCGGATCCGGCGCACGCTCTCCGGCTTCCAGTGCGGCGTCATCGCCGCCATGGGCACCCTCCTCGGCATCGTCTGCGGAGCCGTCCCCGCCGTCGCCCTGCGCAAGGTCCTCGGCGCGGTCGAGCCCTACCCCGGCATCAGCCCCGAGGAGATGGCCAACCGCTCCCTGGTGATCGTCCCGTGGGGCAACGTCGGCCTCCTCGTGATCGGCCTGCCGATCATCGCCGTCGGCCTCGCCACCCTGCTCACCCGCTCGCGGATCACCCTGCTGCGCCGCAGCGGCTGAGCCCGCGCCACCCGCCCGTCACCCGCCCACGGCAACCGTGGGGGGGGGGGGGCGGGCGCCCCCCCCCCCCCCGGGGCGGGGGGGGGGGGGCGCGAGGCCGCGCGCGCGCGCCCCGCCCGCCG
>NZ_JBHWGV010000015.1:99260-107695 GCF_042732955.1 Kitasatospora sp. NPDC059747
CCCTCCCCCACCCGCCCCCCCCCCCGCGCGCCCAGCGGGCCCCCCCCCCCCCCGCCCGGCCGGGGGGCGGGGGGGGCGCGGACGTTACAGCCCCCTTCGGGCCCGGCAGCCGGACGGCCGGGGCGGGCACCCGCACGGGCGAACTACAGTCGTCGGTATGACGAGAACCCCGGACAGCGCCGTCCGCTCCTACATCGACCAGCACCGGTCCGCCTTCCTGGCCGACCTGTCCGACTGGCTGCGCATCCCGTCGGTCTCCGCCGACCCGGCCCGCGCCGGGGACGTGCGGCGCTCCGCCGAGTGGCTGGCCGCCAAGCTGCGCGACACCGGCTTCCCGGTGGCGGAGGTCTGGGAGACGGACGGCCTGCCGGCGGTGTTCGCCGAATGGCCCTCGGGCGACTCGTCCGCCCCGACCGTCCTGGTCTACGGGCACCACGACGTCCAGCCGGCCGCGAAGGAGGACGGCTGGGACACCGACCCGTTCGAGCCGACCGTCGTCGACGGACGGATGTTCGCGCGCGGCGCGGCCGACGACAAGGGGCAGGTGTTCTTCCACACCCTCGGCGTGCGGGCCCACCTGGCCGCCACCGGGCGCACCGCGCCGGCCGTCAACCTCAAGCTGCTGATCGAGGGCGAGGAGGAGTCCGGCTCGCCGCACTTCCCGGCCCTGGTCCGGCGCGAGGCCGAGCGGCTGGCCGCCGACGTGGTGATCATCTCGGACACCGGCATGTGGTCGCGGACCACGCCGACCGTCTGCACCGGCATGCGCGGCCTGGCCGACGCCCAGATCGACCTGTACGGGCCGGACACCGACATCCACTCCGGCTCCTTCGGCGGCGCCGTCCCCAACCCGGCGCAGGTCGCGGCCGAGCTGGCCGCCGCCCTGCACGACGGCGACCGGCGGGTCGCCGTGCCCGGCTTCTACGACGGCGTGATCGAGCTGACCGAGCGCGAGCGCGCGCTGTTCGCCGAACTGCCCTTCGACGAGGAGCAGTGGCTGGCGGTCGCCAAGTCCTCCGGCACGCGCGGCGAGGCCGGCTACTCCACCCTGGAGCGGATCTGGGCCCGCCCGACCGCCGAGGTCAACGGCATCTGGGGCGGCTACACCGGCCCCGGCGGCAAGACCATCGTCCCGGCGTCCGCGCACCTCAAGCTCTCCTTCCGGCTGGTGGCAGGGCAGGAGGTGGAGAAGGTCCGGGAGGCCGTGCGCGCGTGGGTGGCCGAGCAGGTGCCCGCGGGCATCCGCTACGAGCTGGTCTTCCCCGGCGCGACCCGGCCCTGCCTGACGCCGCTGGACCACCCGGCGCTGCAGTCCGTCGTCCGCGCGATGGGCCGGGCCTTCGAGCAGAAGGTCCTCTTCACCCGCGAGGGCGGCTCCGGCCCCGCCGCCGACCTCCAGGACGTGCTCGGCGCGCCGGTGCTGTTCCTCGGCATCTCGGTGCCCTCCGACGGCTGGCACTCGGTCAACGAGAAGGTCGAACTCGACCTGCTGGCCAAGGGCGTGGAGACCGCCGCCTACCTGTGGGGCGACCTGGCCGAGAACTTCCGGCCCGGCGCGTGAACGGGCGCGGCGAGGCGGGCGCGTGAGCGAGCGCAGGAACGGGTGCGGGCCCACCGGGCCCGCCCCGGCAGTCAGATCACTCATCCGGATGATTCACCTGATGCACCACGTGGGGATGGAACGACGTGAGCACCGTGCCTGAGACCGAACGCCCCCTGTACCTGGCACTGGCCCGGGCCGGAGTGGACCGGGCGGCCGAGCACCGGTTCGACGAGCCCTGGCTCGCCGCGGCCTGGAGCCACCCGAACACCCGGGTGCTGCCGATCGCGGGCGGCGAGGCCTTCGTCGTCGACACCGCCGGGGGCACCGAGCTGGTCCTGCTGCCCTCCTTCGAGGCGCCGCAGACCGGCGACCGGTACTTCCTCGGCACCGACGACGACGGCGTCTCCTACTTCGCGCTGGCCGGCGAGAGCCTGCCCGGGCGCCTGGACGGCGACGCCCGTCCGGCCGGGCTGCGCGAGGTCGGCGCGCTGCTGTCCGACCGCGACGCGGGGCTGCTGGTGCACGCCGTCGCCCTGGAGCACTGGCACCGCCTGCACAGCTTCTGCTCGCGCTGCGGCCACCCGACCGAGAAGGCCGGCGCCGGGCACGTGCGGCGCTGCACCTCCTGCGCGGCCGAGCACTACCCGCGCACCGACCCGGCGGTGATCATGGTGATCACCGACGAGCAGGACCGCTGCCTGCTCGGCCGCCAGGCGCTGTGGCCCGAGGGCCGCTGGTCCACCCTGGCCGGCTTCGTCGAGCCGGGGGAGTCGATCGAGCAGGCCGTCGCCCGCGAGGTCCACGAGGAGGCCGGCGTGCGGGTCGGCGAGGTGCGGTACGTCGCCAGCCAGCCCTGGCCGTTCCCGTCCAGCCTGATGCTCGGCTTCACCGGCAAGGCGCTGCCCGGCGGCACCGAGATCACGGTGGACGGCGAGGAGCTCGCCGAGGCGCGCTGGTTCTCCCGCGAGGAGCTGCGGGCCGGCATGGAGGCGGGGGAGATCCTGCCGCCCTCGGGGATCTCGATCGCGCGCCACCTCGTCGAGCTCTGGTACGGCGAACCGCTGCCGTCCGCGGCGCGCTGGTAATCCGCTCCCGGGCGCTCCCGGAAAGCCCGGGAAAGCTCAGGGAAGCTCGGGAACGCCCGGGAAAGCTCAAGAAAAGGGGGCGCGCGGCACATGCCGTGCGCCCCCTTTTCCGATTTCGATCCCTTTCGGAAGCCGCACCCTCCGGATGTTCGTGACCGGACGGGCCGTACCCGCCCAGGCCGCCCGCCGCCCGGCGCGCACCGCCGACCCGCGCGGACGACATTGCCGGAAACGGCTGAAACCGCGTCACCGCGCTCGCTACATTCACTCGGGTGACAATCCCCCGGGGCACCGCCCAATCCCCCAAATACCAGCGCCTCGCCGCCGACCTGCGCCGCCGCATCGCCGAGGGCGAGTTCACCGCCGACGCCGCCCTCCCGGTCGAGAGCGAACTGGAACGCCAGTACGGAGTCGCCCGCAACACCGTCCGCCTCGCCGTCGACGTCCTCGTCAACGAAGGCCGGCTCGTCCGCCTCCAGGGCAAGGGCACCTACCTGCGCGAACACCCCGTCCTCGACCACCGCGCCTACGGCCCCGCGCTGCCCACCGCCCCGCGCGACTGCCTCGCCGTCCCCACCGCCGTCTACCTCGGCGAGGCCGCCGACGCCGGCCGCGAACTCGGCACCGACTTCGAGATGATGATCGTCCGCGCCCGCGTCGACATCGCCGAACGCCTCGGACTGCGCCCCGGCGAGGCCATCGTCGTGCGCCGCCAACTGCGCACGCTGGACCGCGAGCCGTACTCGATCGAGGAGAGCCACTACCGGGCCGGGCTCGCCGCCGGCACCCCGCTGATGGAGCCCGACGCCGTCGAGGGCGGGGACGAGGCCGTCCTCGCGGCCCTCGGCCGCACCGAGATCGGCGCCGTCGACCACCTCGTGGCCCGGATGCCGGGACCGGAGGAGGCCCAGTGGTTCCAGGGCGGCCCCGGCGTGCCGCTCATGGTGCAGACCCGCGTCACCTACGACCGGCGCGGGCCGGTGCGGGTCATCGAGACCCGCTACTCGGCCGACCGCTGCCGGCTCGTCTACGGCGTCGGCGACCTCGGCGCGCGCACCACGCTGCCCGCGCCCGCGACGCCCGTCGACCAGGCCCCGGCCGACGCGCCCTGAGACGCGCGCCGGGGCCCGGCCGCCGGGCCCGGATCAGGCCGCGAGGGCCTTCTTGACCTGCAGCAGGCTCGGGTTGGTCATGACCACCCGCTCGCCGCCGCCCGCCGGCGTCACCAGCACCGTCGGGACCGTCTGGTTGCCGTTGTTCACCGACTCGACGAAGGACGCCGACGCCGGGTCCTCCTCGATGTTGATCTCGGTGTAGCCGATGCCTTCACGGTCCAGCTGGCTCTTGAGTCGATTGCAGTACCCACACCAGGTCGTGCTGTACATCGTGACGGTGCCGGACATCGGGGGGACTCCTTCGGGGAGGGGGCGGACGGTCTCTGGTTCTCCGGACGCAACGTCCGACGCGCGGCGGGCATTCCGGCCGCCGCGTCCCGGAAGGGCCGCGGCCGCCGCGTTCGGGAGGCCGCCGCGTCGCGGAGAGGCAGAGCGATCATCCTGCGATCACACCGGGCCTGTGGACAACCCGGCCCCGGTTGTCCCACCGGGCTGAGAGGATGGAACGCATGCAGGAAGACCTCTTGAGCGGCGGCCCCGGCGACCTCTGGACCGACCCCGCGGCGGCGGCCCGCGACGCCGGCCCCGACGCCGTGCTCGCCGGCCTCGACCCCGAACAGCGCGCCGTCGCCACCGCCCTGCACGGGCCCGTCTGCGTCCTCGCCGGCGCCGGCACGGGCAAGACCCGCGCCATCACCCACCGCATCGCCTACGGCGTGCGCAGCGGCGTCTACCAGCCCCAGCAGGTCCTCGCCGTCACCTTCACCGCCCGCGCCGCCGGCGAGATGCGCGGGCGCCTGCGCCAGCTCGGCGCCGACGGCGTCCAGGCCCGCACCTTCCACTCCGCCGCCCTGCGCCAGCTCCAGTACTTCTGGCCCCGCGCCGTCGGCGGCCCCGTCCCGCAGCTGCTCGAACGCAAGATCCAGCTCGTCGCCGAATCCGCCGGCCGCTGCGGCCTGCGCGTCCAGCGCACCGAACTGCGCGACCTCACCGCCGAGATCGAATGGGCCAAGGTCACCCAGATCGGCCCCGACGACTACCCCGCCGCCGTCCAGAAGTCCGGCCGCGACGCTCCCCGCGACCCCGCCGAGACCGCCCAGGTCTACCGCGTCTACGAGGAGGCCAAGAGCCGCCGCGGCGTCATCGACTTCGAGGACGTCCTCCTGCTCACCGCCGCCATCCTGGAGGACCGCCCCGACATCGCCGACCAGGTCCGCGCCCAGTACCGGCACTTCACCGTCGACGAGTACCAGGACGTCTCCCCGCTCCAGCAGCGCCTCCTCGACCAGTGGACCGGCCCCGGCGGCGGCGCCAGCCTCTGCGTCGTCGGCGACGCCAGCCAGACCATCTACTCCTTCACCGGCGCCACCCCCGACTACCTGCTGAACTTCCGCAGCCGCCACCCCGAGGCCACCGTCGTCAAGCTCGTGCGCGACTACCGCTCCACCCCCCAGGTCGTCCACCTCGCCAACGGACTCCTCGCCCAGGCCCGCGGCGAGGCCGCCCGCCACCGCCTCGAACTCGTCTCCCAGCGCGAGGCCGGCCCCGAACCCGGCTACACCGAGTACGAGGACGAGCCCACCGAGGCCGAGACCACCGCCCGCCGCATCAAGGACCTCCTCGCCACCGGCGTCCGCGCCAGCGAGGTCGCCGTCCTCTTCCGCACCAACGGCCAGTCCGAGGTCTACGAACAGGCCCTCGCCGACCTCGGCGTCCCCTACCAGCTCAAGGGCGCCGAGCGGTTCTTCGAACGCCCCGAGGTCCGCGACGCCGGCGTCCTGCTGCGCGGCGCCGCCCGCGCCGCCGCCGACCCCCTCACCGCCGGCGCCCCCGACCTGGCCGGCCAGGTCCGCGCCGTCCTCGCCAGCCGCGGCTTCACCCCCGAACCGCCCGCCGGCTCCGGCGCCGTCCGCGACCGCTGGGAGTCCCTCGCCGCCCTCGTCCGGCTCGCCGAGGAGTTCGAGCGCACCCGCACCGCCGAAGGACTGGGCGCGGACCTCGCCGCCTACGTCGCCGAACTCGACGCCCGCGCCGCCGCCCAGCACGCCCCCGCCGTCGAAGGCGTCACCCTCGCCTCCCTGCACGCCGCCAAGGGCCTCGAATGGGACGCCGTCTACCTCGTCGGCCTCACCGAGGGCACCCTGCCGATCATCTACGCCAAGACCGACGAACAGGTCGAGGAGGAGCGCCGCCTCCTCTACGTCGGCGTCACCCGCGCCCGCAAGCACCTCTCCCTCTCCTGGGCCCTCTCCCGCTCCCCGGGCGGCCGCGCCAGCCGCAAGCCCACCCGTTTCCTCGACGGGCTGCGCCCCGGCTCCGCCGCCCCCGGCACCCGCACCGGCGCGCGGGGCGGGCGCGGGGGCGTGGAGTTCGGCGAGCGCGCTGCCGGGCGGAAGGTCCGCGGACCGGTCAAGTGCCGCGTCTGCGAGCGCGTCCTGACCGACGCCGTCGAACGCAAGCTCCGCCGCTGCGAGAGCTGCCCGTCCACCATGGACGAGGCGCTGTACGAGCGGCTGCGCGAGTGGCGCGCCCGGCAGGCCAGGAAGCAGGGCGCCCCCGCCTACGTCGTGTTCACCGACGCGACGCTCATGGCGATCGCCGAGGACGTGCCCGCGAACCGCCAGGAACTGGCCCAGATCTCCGGGGTCGGCGCCATGAAGCTGGACAAGTACGGGGCCGCCGTGCTCTCGTTGTGTGCGGGGGAGGAGCCCGAGGAGGAACCGGACGGCGTCATGGACGACGGTCCGGTCGAACCGGCGTGAGCCGGTCCGGGCGTGGTCACGGGGACTGCTCAGGGGACTCCCGCGGGGCATCGGAACGCGCCGTCCGGCGCGACGCGAAACGCGACGCGAAAACCGCCGTGAAAAATAGTTTGCGCGGCGTACCGGGAGCGCAATAGCCTGCCGGAGCGGTCAAGGGGACGCGAACGCACGGGGTGACGCCTGTGCCGAGTTCCCGCGCCCAAAGCTTCACCAAGACAGACATCCGAACATCGGAGCAGGGGAAACCCGGCTCCGCGAGACGCCGAGAGGAGGCGAAGACAGTGGGAAACATCATGATCACCAAAATGACTGGCCGGACCGTTGTCGCTGCCTCCCTGCGTGATGCCCTCCTGTGGGCGCCCGCAGAGCTCGGTGGAACCGGTCTGGGTCTCGACACCACCGGTGTCTCCGTCGTCCCCGCCGTCGCTGTCAGTGGTCTCGGACACACTGATCTGTGCGTCGCGAGCGGCAGGAGCGTCGAAGGCGCCTCCGTCGAGACCGGTCTGTCCCGCGATTGGGCGTCGTTCGGCACGCCGCGCTCCGAGCGCGACGAGCGACCGACCCAGGCACCGAAGGCGGTCGTAGCCGCAGCCATGCATGGCGGCTATGCGCAGGTCATCGGTGCCGGAAACGCCCAGAAGCAGAACGAGCAGCTGATCAACAAGCAGGCCATGGCCGCCTTCATCGGCGCCACGGCCATCCGGATGCGGGCCTTCCGCGGGCCTGAACCCTGGAGAGAACGAACCTGAAACCTCAGGTCGGCACCTCCAGGGCCGCGGAACCCGTCACACCGGGATCCGCGGCCCTTCTGTTTTGTCCGGTACGCAAGACCACCCAGGCCCCCCGGGGCCTCCGGCCCAGCCCCACCAGTCAGCCGGGCCGGAACCACTGAGAAGACGAGGAAGACGCAGACAGTGTCCACGGTCATCACACCGCCCACCCCGTCCGTACCGCCGACAAGCCAGATCACCAAGGCCGACCAGGCCGACCCCCCGGAGGTTCTTTCCATGCAGCTCAGCTCGATCGAGCAGGCCGAGGCACTCGGTCTCCCCATCCCCTGCCGCGCCTTCGACCCCGAGGTCTTCTTCGCCGAGACGCCCGCCGACGTCGAGTACGCGAAGTCCCTCTGCGGCACCTGCCCGGTCAAGGAGGCCTGCCTGGCCGGCGCCCTCGAGCGCCGCGAGCCCTGGGGCGTCTGGGGTGGCGAGCTCTTCGTCCAGGGCGTCGTCGTGGCCCGCAAGCGGCCCCGTGGCCGTCCGCGCAAGACCGAGGTCATGGCGTGAGCCCCGACCTCGGAGCCGGAGCCGTCCGCCGGGGAGAGCAGCCCCCACTGGACAGTTCCCTCCGCCGCTCCGTGCGGATCGCCGCCGCCAAGGCCGACGCGGCCCGCACCAACCCCTTCCCGACGACGCACCACGAGCAGGACCACCACATGACCGCCGCCATCGACCCCGCCGTCCGCGCCGAACAGGCCAACGAACTTCAGATCCAGAACAGGACCCTCGAAATGCAACTCCTCCACGAATCCCTGGCCCGCGCCCATATGCAAGACCGGCTGCACGAGGCCGAGCACCAACGGCTCGTCCTGCGCATCGCCCGGGCGCGCAAGCTCAAGCAGCGGGCCGAGCGCGCCTCGCTGCGGGCCCGCAAGGCCCTCGCCGTCGCCCTGATGTAGTCCGGCCCCGGTTCGACGCGCGCGCCCCGTGGCCACGCGCGGCCACGCGCGTGCAGGCGCGCACGGACAGGCACAGGACGAACGGCAGACCCCCGTCGCACCGCAGGCCGCCCCCCGCACCCGGGGAGCGGCCTGCGGCCGTTGTGGGGGGGGCGGGGGGGCGGCGGGGGGGGGCCCCCCGCGCCCCCCGCCCCCCCCCCGCCCCGGGGGGCCCCCCCCCCCCCCCCGCCCCCGGCGGCGCCACCCCGCCCCCCC
>NZ_JBHWGV010000016.1:0-9619 GCF_042732955.1 Kitasatospora sp. NPDC059747
GTGGCCCGCGGCGCCCGGCGCGCCGGGCGCCCCCTCCCCCCGCGCACGCGCCGGGGCGGGCCCGCGCCCGCGCCTGGCGGGGGGGGGGCGGGTCCCGCGCACCGAGGCGACGGCCTGCCGGACGTCGGCGGGCGTCGCCCGGCACACGGCGGCGACGCTCACCCGCCCCTCCGCCTCCACCGCCACCTGCCGCACCGCCTCGAACTCCTCGGCGCACACGGCCGGGAACCCCGCGGCGAACACGACGTGCCGGGGCCCGTCCGCCCCGAACACCGCCCCCTGCGCACACGCCAGCCGCACGCGGAACGAACCGGGCATCAACGTCTTCGCCTGCGCCCCGTCCCGGGCGGACTCCTCCCACACCACCATCCGCCCGGCCGACGCCGACTCCCGCACAACGTCCCGCATGGCAAGCTCCCTCGTGTGTCGTACCGGGGGAGACGTTAGGGGGAGGGGCGGCGCAGCAAAGGTGGAATGATCAACTTCGATCATGCGTGGCACTTCTCGTGGATCCCAGGATCGGGAGTTGCTCGATCCCGATCGAGATGGTGCGCGGGACCACACGGCGTGTGGGTCAGTGGCCCTCGTGGACACTCCGGACGGCCGCCGACAGCCGGAGGTCCGGCCGCCGGTGATGCACCCGCCACTGATCGGGCCGGCCGGGCGGGCGTTCGTGCACCGGCTCCGCTTCGTCGTCGTCCCCGACGATCTCGTAGAGGCGCACCATCACGATGTACAACTGACGCTCGGCGCTCCCCACGTGGCTGCGCCGGCCGAACGCGGCCATCATGGTCAACTTCGTCGCAGCATGGGAGGCCTGGCGGAAGATCTCCTGCATGAGCGGCCTCTGGCCCGGCTCGCTCACGGCGCGTGCCAGATTGGCCAGGTCCGCCGACAACTGCTTGGCAGCCATCCCGAGTTCGTCCAGCTCCCACGCCGGGTCGGCCCTCGTCTTGTGTCCGATCCGCGCCCGGGTCAGCTCGCCGGCCAGTTGCCGCGCGGTACGGGCTGCGCGCCGAAGGGCGTCGTCCGGTGGCCTGCCGGCCGGTGTCGGCCACCAGGGCGCGGCCCATGCCCGGTCGGTGGAACCGGACGGCGTGACCTGCTGCCACCGACGGATGCCCATCACCCGTCCGTCCGGTCCGGCCAGGTCTTCCCACACGGACTCGGGCAGCACCAGGATCGGCCCGGGATCGTTCCGGTGCAGGAATTCGTCCCGGACCGACCTGAGGAGACCGAGTTTCCGGCCCAGATCCCAGAGCACGCGTCGATCCGATGACCGGGTCCCCAGGACGCCGGCCAGGTAGCGCGGCCGGTGTTCCCGGGACAGCCCGGCCGCCACGAGGCGGAACCAGCGGGCGATCGACTCCCCGTCCGCGTCGCTCGGCAGCAGGGCCATCACCCCGTCACCCCGGTCACCCCGGTCGACCCTGCAGTCCTGCCAGCCGACGACCCGCGAGCAGGCCTCCGTCACCGCGCGGAACCACGCGTCCCGGAACTCCTGGTCACGGTGGTTGCGGATGCCGGACCGCTCGCAGTCCACGACCACGACGACGCGGCGGACGGGCTCCTCCACCGGGCTCTCCTCCTCGGCGTCATCCCACTCGTAGACGTTCCGGTCCAGCACCGGCTCAATGGACTCCGGATCGAGTTCGGGCGCGATCGAGGAGCCCCGCAGGGTCCTCAGGAAGCCCCGCAGCGATGGGCTCAGTCTGCCGACGTCCACTTCCGCGCCTCCGCGCGACGGCAGGCGGACACGCTCCAACTCCCGCGTCCAGACGCCCGCGTCGCTCGTGCCCGCGGTGCGGAGAGTCGTGAGGGCCCAACGGATCAGGTCGCCGGTGACGGCCTCGGGCATGGGATTGGTCATGGGTGCGTCCTCCTCCGTTCCTCGTTGGTGGGGTCCTGCTGCTCGCCGGGTTGTCGGGGCCCGCGCTGCCGGCCGCGGCCGAGGTGGTCGCGAAGCCGTTTGACCCGCATGGAGACCGCGCCCTCGGAGAGTCCGAGGCGGGCCCCGATCTCCTTGTCCGTGAGTCCCAGGGCGCGCCAGCGGAAGATCTCCGCGAGGATCCGGCACTGTTCGGGGGTGAGGTCCGGCCCGAGGTCGGCGATCACCGTCTCGGACGCCGCCAGGTCGGGCACGATGTCGTCGTGGGCGCGGTCCTGCTGCACTTCCCCGCCGTCCACGATGTCGGGCAGCGCGTCGCCGAGCGGGACTTCGACGGCGGCACCCGCCCCGAACTCCCGGCACCAGCGTCGGTGGGCGCCGGGGAAGGCCAGCAGGACCGCGCCCACGAAGTAGGAGGCGAGCGTGGCACCGCCGGCGCAGCTCCAGCCGCCCTCGATCAAGGCCTTCTCCCGGAACCGCGTCCAGGCGAGGGCGACCGTCTCGCCGATCAGCGACTCCCGCTCGTCCACCCGCTCGCGGAGGACCCGCCGCGTCCCGGCATCCGTGTCCAGGGGCCGGCCGGCGGTGAAACAGCGGTGGTGGATCTGCTCCGTGACGATCCAGTGCCGCAGCACCTTCGTGCCCGTGGCTATCATCGCGGCTTCGAACAGCACGTAGTCGGGCCCGGTCCAGCCCCCGGCGGCGAGCCGGTCGACGAGGTCCTGGTCCGCCTTCCGGCGCGCGAGCGAGTCGGCCGGGGCGCGGGCGGGCTCTCTGGCCGGTGCCGGGTACGGCGAAGCGCCGCTCCTCTCGACCTGCACCATCGACCCTCCCGCGTTGCGGCCCAGCACCACGCTGCTCCTGCCGGCGTTGTAGGCCCGCGGACGAGCGCGATCCCACGCATCGTCACAATTCTTTCGGGAAAAGATTTTTGGGCCGCTCGCGTGGGTCCGGACGGTGCGCCCGACCTATGCCCGAAACGAACCGGGTCCGCCGGACCCGACCGCACCGCCAGGAGACGCGACCATGTCGCACGACCAGATCCCAGCTCAGGCCTCGTCGGAGTCCCTCACCCGGCCCGACCCCGTCGGCCCGGTCCTGGACGTCCGCGTCGGAGGGATCCGCCTGACGCTGGAGGTGCCGGCCCGCCTCCACCTCCTGGCGTCCGGCCTGATCACGTCCGGGACCGCCGCCGCCCTCGGGTACCTGCTCGCGGCGCGCTGAGCCCGGTGGGCCCCCACGGACCTGATGCACAAGGGCCTGTGGGGGCTCTGACCGTCAGGTGTCGGAACGAGGGCGGGTGCGGCAGATGCGCGGGGCCTCGTCCTTGAGTCCCAGGAGGGCGAAGTAGTTCTGGCCGAGGGCGATGTCCCGGAAGGCCTCGTTGCCGAGCGCGCGGTTGATCCGGCTCGTGACCTCCAGTTCCTGCTCGTAGACCGCGTAGTCCTTGTTCCGGGCGGCCACGAAGTCCGTCCCGGTGATCGCCCGGGTGGGGTGGCGGTCGAGGAAGGCCGCGTACTTCTCGCGGACGCCCGGGCGGCTGAAGTAGAGGTCCTCCAGGACGCGCCAGCTGAGGTCGAGCGTCAGGTTCGGGTGGGCGTCGAGGAGGCGGTCGAGGATGCGGATGTGCTCGTCGGGGTCGAGGGTGGCGAGCTCCTTCGAGAGTCCCATGTGGGCCCACACGATCTTGTTGACCGGGTACCGGTCGAGGATCTCCTCCATCAGGTGCAGGTACTTGGTCGGCTCCGCGTCGTTGCCGAGGTCGGAGTGGAACGTGACGGGGATGCCGCGCTCCCGGTACACCTGCATGAACGGGCCCCAGTCGGCGATGTCGTCGCTGTCGGCCGACTCGGCCTGGTTGGCGAACAGCGCCTGCTTGACGACGTTGACCTCGCCGGCCCACGTGAACATCTTCGGGTACTCGCGGTCGTAGAGCGCGATTCCGGCGGGGACGGTCTCCGGGTGGTGCAGGTCCATGAAGGTCATCGACAGCGTGAGGTGCGGGTCGTCCGGGTGCTGCTCGCGGAGGTTCTCGGCGTTGGCGATGTCGTTGCGGATGCTGGGCCGCACCGGCGTGCCGGGGCAGTCGAGGTAGTACACGCAGTCGGAGTCGGCGGGCAGGACCTGTCCGATGCCGAACATGTTGGCGTAGCGGACGCCACTCTTGCGCAGGTAGTCGGTCATCTCCTCGAAGGGGATCGCCCGCCCGCCGAAGGGGCGGAAGTGGAGGTGGCTGTCCACCACCGAGGTGTAGGGCTGCTTGGCGCGGTCGAAGCAGGCGCGGGCCGCGAGGGCCTGGCCGGCCCCGGCCGGGGAGACGACGACCGCCATCGCGGCGGCCGAGACGGCGATGGCGGCCAGGGGTCTGTTGGTCCGGAGGGTGTTCTTCAAGGGGGGCGCCTCCCGTGGCGAGCGGTCGGCGCGGGGCGCCGACTCGGAGAGCATCTCTGGGGGGCCAGGTTCGCCCGACGGTTCGTCGGTCGGCGGCGCCCGGAGAGGTGTCGGCGCGGCCGGCCGCTCGAACGGGTGCCGGGATGGGGCCGTTGGAGCGGATGCGAAGCAGCCGGACCTGTCGCCGGATCAGCGCTGGGCGCGCCGGAAGGCGCCCGGGGTGCGGCCGGTCTCGCGGGTGAAGAACTTGCCGAAGTTGGTGGGCTCGCCGAAGCCCAGGGCGCGGCCGATGGTCGCGACGGGGAGGTCGGTGTGGGCGAGGAGGCGCTGGGCCTGCAACGCGACGCGGGCGTCGGCGAGTTGTTTGGCGGTGCGGCCGGTGGCGGCCAGACAGGCGCGGGTGAGGGTGCGGGGGGAGTAGCCGAGGCGGGCGGCGTACTCCTCGACGGAGCGGGTGGTGGCGAAGGACCGTTCCAGTTCGCGCCGGAAGGCGAGGTAGAGGTCGGGGGAGGGTTCGCCGGTGGGGCCCGGGAGGCGGGCGATGCGGATGAGGAACGCGCCGAGGAGCTGGCGCAGCAGCGCGCTCGAAAGGCCGGCGGGGGCCGCGCCGGTTCGGAGTGCCGCGTACTCGGCTTCCAGCTCCGCCGCCGCCCGGTCGAAGGCGCCGAACTCACTGGGCGGCAGCTGCCACGCGACCGGGCCGAAGCCGTCGAGCGCGGCGTGCGTCGCGGGCAGCGGCGGTGGGAAGTCGGCGGTGAAGAGGAGCAGGACGGCGTCGAGTGCCGCCGGGCGGCCGTCGGCGCCGGACGGCAGGCGCTGCACCTGGCCGGGGCGCAGGTGCAGGAGCGTGCCACGCGTGCACGGGTGCGGGACGAAATCGACCATCGCGGTGCCCTCGCCGCCGCGCACGAGCACCAGCTGGTGGAAGTCGAGCCGGCTCGGCCGGCGGGCGACGGAGCTCTTCAGGCGCTGCTTCAGCGCCTCGAAGGTCAGGACCTCGACCCCCGGGTGTGCGGGGTCGGGGTTGTCGTAGGCGATCTCGATGACGACGCGGTGTCCGTTTTCGACCATGGCGAGTCCCGACTCTACCTCGCCGGGGAGGTGGCCCCGGCGGGATCGTGGAGGCACGGCGGCCGAGGGCCGTCACCGTCACCGTCACCACTACGACACGTGAGGATGTTTCACCATGTCCGTCCCCGTCATCACCGATCCCGCGCAGCTGCCGATCGCGTTCGAGCACGCCCTGAACGCCGGCGACGTCGACACCGTCCTGACCCTCTTCGCCCCGGACGCGGCCATGCGCACGGTGGCCGGCGAGTTCATCACGGGCACCGACGCGCTCCGTGCGGAGTTCGGCGGCACCGTGGCCGTCCACGGCACGCTGACGAACGTCCGGCGGCACACGCTCGTCGGCGCGGGCAGTGCCCTGCTGGTCAACGACTGGACCCTGGAGGTCGACACCCCCGGCGGCGGGCGGACCGCCCGGACCGGCACCACCGCCAACATCGCCCGCCGGGACCCGTACGACGGCACCTGGCGCTTCGCGCTCCTCAACCCGCTCGGCACCGCCTGAGCCGTCGGGCGCGTCCGCGGTCAGTTCTCCAGGCTGACGGCCTCGTTGAGGGTGTGCACGCGTTCGGTGGCCCCGGGGTCGGCGCCGATCTCCGGGGCCCGCGCGATCAGGAGGTCCAGGAGCGCGAGGGCCGAGGCGCGTTCGCGCTGGGAGAGGGTGTCGGTGCCGGGGGACGCGTTGGCGGCGTCGGTGACGGCGCGGTGGAGGCGGCGGATCCGTTCCGTCACCTCGGCGTCGCGGCTGAGCGGGCCGGTCCGGGCCATCAGCCGGTCGAGCACGGCGTCGATCTGCGAGGGCCCGCCGGGAGCGCTCCGGTGGCCGGTGCCGGTGTCGGTGCTGATGCCTGCGTGGCCCCTGGACCCGTCGCGGGACGGGAAGGCGGCGATCTCCGCGACGAGCACCCGGATGCGGTCGACGGTCGCGGGGTGGTGGGCGATGGTCGCGGCGTGCTCGTCGAGGAGCGTGCGCAGCGCGGTGATGGTTTCCGGCGCGCTCATGCCGTCGGCGACGGTGGGCAGCGGGGTCATCGGGGACTCCTGGGGGTCTGGCCGGGGCGGCCGCCGGTGGGACGCGGCGGGCCCGCAGTCGGGTGTGCGGGACCGGACGCGCTCGCCGCACGCCCCCATGCTCGGTCGGCGGGCCTCCCGCTGTCCTGCGGGACCCGTCGCACGGGTGACCCGGCCCGGCGGGTCCTGTGGAAACACCGTGCCCCGGACGGCGGCCGCTCGTGCCCGTTCGACGAACCGTCCAGGCCACTACCGCGCCCGCCTGGCCGGTATTCGACCGGTTACTCCACGTTGCGGCCGGGGAAGATCGACCAAGTCCGATCCGCGCATGACAGAAGGAGCCCGTCCATGGCCGACGACCAGCCCACCGAGACCACCGCCGACGAGCCCGAAGCCGGCGAGACCGCCGCCGCCGAGACCGCCGCCAAGCCGACAGCCGTCAAGGCCGCCCAGTCGGTCGGCCATCAGAAGCTCGAGGTCAAGCACATCCAGGGACAGGTCATCACCCACACGATCGTCAAGCCCCTGCCGGAGTGACAGACCGAGGCGTGACCGCCCCGGCGCCTCGCGGTTGACCGGCACGCGACTACGCGGGGAAGCCGGGCGCACCGTGCGGTCACTGGGCCGCCCTTCACGGCAAGGGCGGCCCAGATCGCTGTCCGCGGCCGGCCCCGCAGGGCGCCGCGGTTCTTCGATCTCGGTGCTGGTTGCTGCGCTGCATGTTTGACACGTCATCAGATGCAAGGAGTTCCTGTGATGAATACCAAGGTCCCGATCGCTGCCGTGGTGGCCGTCGCCGCCGCGCTCGTGCTGGGCGGCGGCACGCAGGCCGTCGCCCAGCCCCAGGCCGGGACGGGCGCGGCGGCCTGCGCGGGGTGGACGAAGGTGGAGGCGGTCTCCTACCTGAGCCACGCCGACGGCAGCTACCGCCGGGCCCAGGGCACGGTCCGGAGCGTCGCGAAGGACACCTGTTTCATCGAGCTGGACGAGAACAAGTACGCCCCCGGCTGGTACACCGGCTGGGACGGTTACTGGAGCATCGCCAAGGAGAACGACAAGGGCGCGGTGTACAAGCAGTTCGCCAAGGCGGTGGTCAGGAGGGGCGAGGGCGGCTACGTGGAGTCCCACCTCGTGGACCTGGACCAGCTGCGCGACGTCGCGGAGAGCGTGAACTGCGACGCGAGGGTCACCAAGGACCTCGCGGACGCCTGGCGGGCGGACATCCGCGTCTACGGCGAGCCGAACCGCCAGCGGACCGACTGGATCCGGACCTGGAACGAGGTCGGCGGCTTCACCAACCTGGGCAGCCGGTGGCGCAAGGACCAGTGCGTCAAGCTCACCGGCAGCGCGACCAGGTGGGACGGCCACACCTTCTACGAGACCCCGCAGGGCCAGGGCGGCCACTACGACTGGGTCCGCGACGACGCGGTCAACCTCCAGCGCAAGTAGCCCGCGTCATCCACCGGTACCCGCCCGCACCGCACGCAGGTCGGAGCAGGTTTCTCAGTGAACCGCCCGCTGGGAAGCCTGCTCCGGGCGGGCGCAGTGTTCACCACGCCGGTTGAAACGCCCTAGCCGAAGAGCCGGTCCAGGTGCTCGTCCAGGACGGCGAGCGCGTCGGCCTCGCGGTAGACGCCGAAGAGGACGGGCCAGCGCAGGCCCTCGACGACGGTGTGGAGGGCGCGGGCGGCGTGGTCGGGGTCGAGGTCGGCGGGGAGCTCGCCGCGCTCCTGGCCGAGCCTCAGCTGCTGGGCGAGGAAGCCGGTGGCGCCCTCGTACACCATCGTCACGACGTCGCGCACGGACGGGTCGACGGCGCCGCGCGCGAGGATGGCCGCGCCCATCCGGGCGCCGTCGCGGCTCTGCTCGTCCAGCGGGAGCAGCTCGACCAGCAGCCGGCCGAGCAGCTCCCGCACCGTGGTGGGCATCCGGTCGCCGGCGAAGAGGCGGGCGAAGCGCGCGGTGAGCAGCTCGTGGTTGTACTCGATGGCGAAGCGCAGCATCTCGTCCTTGGTGGCGAAGTAGTGCTGCACCGCGCCCATCGAGACGCCGGCCTCGGCGGCGACGTCGCGCAGGCCGGCGCCCTCCAGGCCGCGGGTGGTGATGATCCGCAGCAGGGCGGCGGCGATGTGGCGGCGGCGTTCCTCGCGGTCGACCTGCTTGGGCATGGGCGGTGGTTCTCCCGTGACGGTCCGTCTGGTGGTCGGGCACTGCGGCAGTTCGGCAGTGGGGCAGTTTGGCAATGCGAGTGCATTGCCAAGCATACGCGGCGGCTTTTACCATGCGAGTGCATGGTGAAAATCGGCGAGGCGAGGGGGCCCCGATGGTCGTGTCAGTCCCGTACGAGCGCGCGGTGGCGAGGAACGGCGAGGTGGAGATCGCCTACGAGGCGTTCGGCGAACCGGACGGGCGGCCGCTGCTGCTGATCGCCGGCCTGGACGGCCAGATGCTGTGGTGGTGGACGGACTTCTGCCGCCTGCTCGCCGGGCGGGGCTACCGGGTGGTCCGCTACGACCACCGCGACAGCGGCCTCTCCACGCACTTCACCGGGCACCGCGGCACCGCGTACACCGCCGTCGACATGGCCGGGGACGCGCTCGCCGTCCTGGACGCGCTCGGCTGGCGCGACGCCCACCTCTGCGGCGCGTCCATGGGCGCCGGGCTCGGCCAGTACCTCGCGGCGACCGCGCCCGAACGGGTGCGCACGCTGACCTCCATGCTGTCGATCCCGGTCGACCGGCCGGCGAGCGCCCTCGCGTACGTCCACCCGCTGCGCCCGTTCAAGCTGGCGTTCCGCCGGTACGGGGACGACCGGGCGAGCCAGATCCGCCGGACCGTGGACGTGCTGCGGCTGACCTACCCGGACGGGGCCCGCTTCCCCGAGGAACAGGCCCGCGCGGTGGCCGCCGAGTGCCACGCCCGTCACCCGCACGATCCGACGGCCCGCCGCCGCCAGCTCGCCGCCTCGCGTGCCGTCCGCTTCCCGGCCCCGGGCCTGGCCGGGATCACCGCGCCCACCCTGGTGATCCACGGGGAGGACGACCCGTTGGTCCGTCCGGCCGGAGGACGGGCGGTGGCGGCGCGGATCCCGGGCGCCCGGTTCGTCGGCTACCCGGGGATGGGGCACAACCTGCCGGAGGAGCGGTGGACGGACATCGCCGACGAGCTCGACCGGCTGACGGCCGGTAGCCGGTAGTCGCCGGCCGGGGCGCGGGGCCCGGCGGGGAGGGGGGGGTGGGGCGCGCGCGCCCGGGGGGGGCG
>NZ_JBHWGV010000016.1:9629-23482 GCF_042732955.1 Kitasatospora sp. NPDC059747
TCGGGGTCCACCCACCCCCCCCCCCCGCGCGCCGCGGTGCCGGCGGCCCCCGGTCTGCCGCCGGCGGGGGGGGCCCGGGGGGGCCGGGGGGTATTCCGGGGGCCCGCCGCGGCGCGTCAGTCCGTGAGCTCGAACCGCGCGGCGATCTCCTCGATGAGCGGCAGGTGCTCGTCCCAGGTCGCGCTGCCCATGCCGAGGATGAAGGCGGCGTTGCCGCGCACGGCGAAGTACTCCCGGGTGCGGTAGATGACGGCGCCGCTGCCGTGCCGGGTGAGGAAGTCCAGCGCGACGCCTTGGCGTCCGCCGAACCGGGCCTCGGCGCGCGTGAAGTCGCCGTAGCCGTGGGCCTCCAGTTTCTCCTGGGCGACGTCCGCGACCTTCTCGGCGGTCATGTCCCTGGCCGGGACCTTGAAGACGATCAGGTTCCGGCCGGGGCCGCCGGTGGCCCGCAGGATCTCCGGACCGTTCGCCGGGACGGGCGGCATCGCCTCCCAGCCGGCCGGGACGTGCAGGACGGCGCCGTACGGGACGATGGCCAGGGGCTTCCAAGCAGTGGTGTCGGACATGGTGCGGGCCTCTCGGTTCGGTGCGGTTCTCGTGTCGCCGGAGGTGATACCGGGAAACCGCGGCGCTGCGAACCTCGCATTCGGCGCGCCGCCCGGTATCGGTACCCGGTGACAGCAGGACGTGGGCCCGACCCGGGGAGACGGAGCACGATGAGCAACCACGAGGTGCGGGAGCGGCTCGTCACCACGCACGGTCACCTGGTCGAGCGGGAGGTCGCCCGCTACCGCACCTGGCACCTCGACCGCGCGGACCTCCGCCAGTCCGGCATCCTCGGCCTGCTGATCGCCGCCCACCGCTTCGACCCGGACCGCGGCGCACCCTTCGCGGCGTACGCGCACACGTGGGTGCGGAAGGAGATCCAGCGGGCGATCGCGCAGCAGGAGTTCCCGGCCGTCGTCCCCGCCGACCTGGTCGGCCGGACGGTGGCACTGCGCGGCGCCCTCCGGGACAACGCCGACGACCTCGGCCTGGCGGCGGCGGCACTCGGCATCTCGCCGGGCACGGTGGCCGCGCTCCACCGGCAGCTGCGCACGGTCGCGCCGGAGGAGGACGAGGAACCGGCGGCACCCGGCCTCGGCCTCACCGATCCCGAACGCTCGGCCGTGGCACGGGACTTCGCGACCGTCGCCCGCAAGGCCCTGGCACGTCTCGACCGGCGCGAGGCCGACGCGCTCGTCCTGCGCTACGGCCTGGACGGCGAGCCGGAGCGCTCGTTCCGCGAGGTCGGCCGGGCCCTGGGCGTCTCCGGCCACACCGCGAAGGCGCTCGTCACCCGGGCCCAGACGGAGCTCCGGCGGCTCCTGGACTGACGCCGGGCGGGACCGGACCGCCAGTCCCGGGAGTCCCCCGAAGGAGCCGCACGGACGGCGCACCCGCGACGGCCGGGGCAGGCTGGCCGCATGAGGGTCGCTCCGGGGCGCGGTGAGGCGCTCATCGCCGGCGTCATGTTCGCCCTGACCATGGTGGCCGGCGCGGTGGACGCGATCACCTACCTCGGGCTCGGGCACGTCTTCGCCGCGCTCGCCACCGGGAACGTGCTGCTGCTCGGCTTCGGGGTGGCGGGTACGGCGGGGACGCCGCTCGCCGCGCCGGCGGCGGCGCTGGGGGCGTTCACGGCCGGGGTGCTGCTGGCCGATCGCGTGATCGTGGGCCGGCTCCGCGAGGGCCGGCGCTGGTTCGTGTCCATGCTGGGCACCGAGGCCGCGCTCATCGCCGCCGCCGGGGCCTGCACCATCGCCGCCGACGGCGCCGAGCGGCTGCCCACGCACGGGGTGGGCCTCCTCGTCCCGGTCCTGGCGGTCGCGATGGGCTGGCACAGCCGGATCATGGACCAGGCGCGGATCCCGGACATGCCGACGACGGTCCTGCAGACGGCCCTGGTGAAGGCGATCGTGGACACCCTCGCGTTCCGCCCGGCCGTACGGGCGGTGCCCCGGCTGACCCGGATGCGCCGGGTGGCGACGGTGGCGGGCATCCTGCTCGGCGGCATCGGCGGGGCGCTGCTGCTACGGCTCGGGGCCGGTCCCGGGCTGCTCGCCGTGGCCGGCTTCGAGGCGGCGGTCGTGGCGCTGTACTCGCGTGCTCCCCGCCTCCGGCCCGCCGACGGCGACGCTCCGGCGGCGACGGGCTGAGGGCTCCTGCCCTGCCCGGGCCGCTCCGTTCGTCCGCGGTAACGATCCGGTGACGGGTGTGCACGGTGCGTGCAGGCGAGGATAGTTGGATGCGCTAATCTGACTAGCCGCCACCGGACCTGACGCCTCATCAGTCACACTTCTGATCGGACGCGACCGGACCAGGCGCATGTGCACCGCAATTCGACCTCCTAGGGACGTGACGTGCATGGCTGACCCCACCGGCTCCGCGGGCTCCACCGGTTCCACCCCCGAGACGATCGAGGTCCACCTCGGCGACGGCACGACCGTCTACGCCGCCGTCCGCGACCCCCGGCCGGGAGGTGACGGCCGCCCCGGCCGCGACTCCGGTGACGCCGGCGCCGTCTCCACCGCCGTGCGGCACACCTTCGACCAGGTGCGCGAGACCGTCCAGGCCGTCGGCCAGTGGGCCAAGGACACCGCGGTGAAGTGCGGCGACCCGTCCTCGTTCGAGGTGGAGTTCGGGGTGACGCTCTCCGTCCAGGCCGGGCGGCTGATCGGCGTGCTGGCCGAGGCGGGCGGCGAGGCGAGCCTGAACGTCCGGCTCACCTGGGACCGCGCCGGCTCCGGCACCCCCACCGCCGCGTAGGGCGGCCCGCGTGGTCCTGAGAGCCGGCGGCCCGCACGACCCCGCCGTCTGGCTCGCCGACGGCGCCACGACCTTCCTGGGCAGCGGCTTCTTCGTCGCCCCCGGACTCGTCGTGACCTGCGCCCACGTCGTCCACGGACGCCGGCCGGTCACGGTGCACGGCGCGCTCGGCGCGGAGGAGGTCCTCTCCGTCGACCTGTGGCCGCCCGACCGGCCCGCCGGCAGCGCCTACTACCCCGCGCCCGACCTCGCCGTGCTGCGCACACCCGTCCGCGAGGGGCGGCCGGTCGCCGTCCTCGCCGCGACGGAGGCACCGGCCGGTACGGAGCTCTCCGCGCACGGCTTCACCACGGCCACCCCGGCGGACGGCGTGCAGCCGGACACCGCTCGGCTGACGGTGGCCGGGCTGTCGGGCGGCTTCGTCCGGCTCGTGAACGGGTGGATCCGCAAGGGGCTCAGCGGGAGCATGGTGGTCGCCCCGGGCAGCGGGCAGGTGGTCGGTGTGGTCAAGGGGACCGAGGACGACGGCGACCCGGTGGGTGGGTGGATGACCCCGGTCGGGCAGCTGCGCGCGCTGCTGGACCTGCCGACGGCTACCGCGAGCCCGGCTGCCGCGTACCGCATGGCGGGCCGCCAGGAGTGGGCCGACGCGCTGTTCCGAATACCGGCGCTGGACGACGAGCGGGTGCGCCACGACCTCGTCCGCCGGATCAACGACACACTCCCCGCCGAGCAGGGCATCCGTCCGCGCGGCGACTCGCTCGCCCTGCCCCACCTGGAACTGATCGCCGGCGCCTGCCTGGACAACCTCGCCCCCTGCGACGCGCTCCGCGCCCTGGTCGCGGCGGTCCGACGGCTGGCCGGCGGGCACCGGGCGGTGGGCGACCTGGAGCTCCTGCTCGCGACGAGCTGTGGAGGGGGCACACATGCGGCAGCTTGACGAGCGCGCGGTGCACGTCCTGGCGGCGGCCTTGAAGGAGATCCCGCTGCTGGAGAACGGGGACCGGCGCGCCGATCTGGTGCACAGCATCCGGGAGGCGCCCGGGGTCGTGGAGTTCGAGGTCACGTTCGACAACGCGACGCACACGCACCTCACCCGGATCACCCGGTCGTGCATCCGGCACAGCAACGCGCCCGCCGCCCGGCAGGCGCTCTACGAGGAGGCACGGCGTCTCGCCGGCGGCCAACGAGCGGTCTCCTGGCTGCGGTTCTTCAACGCCGTGCTCGATTCGCGGCACCCGGACGGCTTCAAGGAATGGCTGCTGGACAACGGCGGTCTGCTGCTGGCGCAGGGCTGGGGGAGCAGCACGGCGCCCGGGGTACCCGACCCGCTGAGCGAGTTCACGTGGCTGGTGGTCGGCGGGTCGGAGGCGCAGGTCCGGGAATTCTGCAGTTCCATTCCCGGCCTTCCGAGCTCCGTCACGATCGCCATTCCGACGCCCCACGGCGACGAACCGGAGCCCCGGGAGCCGAAAGCGCGGAGCCGCCGCACGTGGTGGTTGGCCGGCGGCGTCGGCGCGGTCGTTCTCGCGATGGTGGTCTGGGCGATCGTCTCGGCGGGCGGCGACCGGCCGGCGGTGCCGGTGTCGGTGCGCTGGAACGGTGAGGAGCTCTCACGGAGCGTTGATGGCACGTCCACCCTCTCCACCAAGGTAAATGTTCCCGCCGGCCGCACGCGCGTGGAGATCCCGCTGAACCTGAGCGACAAGAACCCGGACAGCGGCGAGTGTCATGAGACGACCGTGGAGATGACGATCGGCGGCTGGAAGTCGGGCGACCGGAAGCCGGGCGAGGTGGTCCGGGCGAAGGTGCCCGCGAACCAGCCGACGTTGGACCTGGAACTGACTCTGAGCCCGAAGGGCTGCACGTTGTTGGTCAACATCCACACCGTCGACTTCAAGGACTGAAGGGCTTCGCCGTGATCGCCGGACGCCGTTTGCGCAAACTCGCCGTGACCGCCGCCGCAGTCCTGCCGCTCGCGCTCGCCGCCTGCTCCTCCGGACCGGAACGGCCGGCGCCGTTCGATCGGACGGTCCGGGTCGGGTTCAAGACGGCGGCCCCCGGCATGTCCGTCCAGGACCCCAACGGCATCTTCCAGGGCTTCGAACCGAGGCTGGTGGCCAAGGTGCTGGGCGACGCGGGCGTGCCCTACTCCTCTGTCCCGCTCTCCGCCCAGACCTGGGCGGACGCCCTGCTGGACGGCAACACCAACCACAACGGCGCCGACGTCGTCGTTGCGGACATCTCCGACACCGCCGAGCGCGAGCAGACCTTCGACCTCGCCGGCCCGTACCTGAAGACGCCGCTCGGCGCCCTCACCCTGGCCGCGCACCCGGTCGCGGTGCAGCGCCAGGAGGACCTGACCCCGCTGCGGGTCTGCACGATCGCGAAGACCACCGCCCGCGCGCTGATCGACAACGAGGTCAAGCCCAAGGTGTCGGTCGACGCCCTCTTCCCCGACGACTGCCTGAAGGCGCTGAACGACGGCACCGCGGACGTCTTCGTCTCCGACTACCTCGTCCTGCGCGGCATGGCCGTCAACGTCAAGGTGAACGGCCAGGCCCCGTACGCGATGGCGGAGGGCCGGTTCGGCAAGGTGCAGACGCTGGTCGCCGCACTGCCCCCGGGGCACACCTCGGCCTGCCAGTGGCTGCGGGGCCGGCTCGACGCGTACGTCAAGAGTCAGGCGTGGGCGACGGAGCTGCGCAGCAACTTCGCCTTCGGCCCCGACGTGTCGGACGACAACCTGCGCCAGGACTTCCAGCCGCTGATCAGCGCCTCGGACAACCTCTGCGCGAAATGACCGGGACGGTCCGCCGGTTCGTCCACGAGTGATCTTCCAACTCACGTACAGTGACGGGGAGGTGGCGGAACGGCGCGAGGAGGGTGCGGCGGCATGGCCGAGGAGAGCATCGCGGACGCGGTGGAGACGGTGCGGCGGTACTACGGGAGCAGTGAGGTCGACGGGTTCTACTCCGCCGTGTGGGGCGGGGAGAACATCCACACCGGCATCTACCTCGACGCCCACGAGCCGGTCGGGACGGCGTCCCGGCGGACGTGCGAACGGGCGGCGGCGAAGGTCGCGCACCGGCTGCGGACCCCGGGGGTCACGGTGCTGGACCTCGGCTCCGGGTACGGCGGGCCGACCCGTTTCCTGGCCGGGACGTTCGGCTGCCGGGTGACGGCGCTCAACATCAGCGAGCCGCAGAACGAGCGCCACCGCCGCACGAACGCGGAGCGCGGGCTCGACGGACTGATCGAGGTCGTGACCGGCTCGTTCCAGGACATCCCGTTCCCCGACGGGCACTTCGACGTCGTGTGGTCGCAGGAGGCGTTCTGCCACAGCCCCGACCGCGACCGCCTGCTGAGCGAAGCGGCCCGCGTCCTGCGGCCGGACGGCGACCTCGTGTTCACCGACGTCATGGCGGCGGACGGCGTCGCGCCCGAGTCGCTGCGCGAGGTGGTGGCGCGCCTCCAGGTGGAGAGCCTCGCCACCCCGGGCTACTACGAGAAGCGGCTGCCCGAAGTCGGCCTGAGCGGCGTGGACTTCGACGACCGCAGCGAGCAGCTCCTCGCGCACTACGTCCGGCTGGAGGAGGAGACCCGCCGCCAGGCCGATGCCCTGCGCGACCTCGTCGGCCCGGTGTACCTGGAGGGCCTGCTGGAGAACCTCCCCCGGTGGGTGGCCGCCTCCCGCGCGCCCCGCCCCAGCGGGGCCCACTTCCCCGCCGGCCGCTACTCACCGCCCGGGCCCGCGGCCGGCCCCGGTGCGGGGACCGGCCGTGGGCGTCGGGGCCTCGGCGACGTGTCAGTGCTCGTCGTCGAGGTGGATGGCCAGGATGTTCGGGGTCGTCTTCGTGAAGTAGGCGCCGTTGGCCACGTAGGCGGTGCCGTCGTGGATCACCAGGGAGGTGGGGTTCTGCAGGCCGTCGTCCTTGCGGACGACGGTGTAGGTGTGGTCGGGGTGGATCCCGGGGTGGACGCGGACCACCTCGTTGCTGCCGTTGAGCGCGGCCAGGAGCTCGTCACCGTGGCCGGTGAAGGCGAAGTCGTCGACGGTGGACAGGTTGTCCGCCCGGACCTCGGGCCGGCCGGACCGGCCGTCCCGCAGGATCGGGATCCGCACGATCGTGCCATTGACGGAGTTCGAGACCCAGACCGCGTGGTGGTGGAGCTTCAGGCCGTTGGCGCCGAAGCCCTTGGCCGCGAGCAGGGCGTCGTCCGAGAAGACGGTCGGAGTCCCGCCGGTGGTGGGCACCGTCCAGACCCGGCCGAGGGCGCTGTCGCTGATGTAGAGCAGGCCGCTGCGCCCGTCCAGCGCGATGCTGTTGGGCAGACTGTTGTTGGGGAGCTGGGCGACCTGCTCGGGGGTCGTCGTGTGCGGTCGCAGCCGCCAGACGCCGGTCTGGTCCGTGTCGCCGTTCGCGTACAGGAAGAACAGGGTGCCGTCCTGGGCCCGGACCAGGCCCATGGTGACCGGGTGGCCCACCAGCGGCGTGCCGCCCCCGGTGCCGTCCGGTACGGGCATCTGCACCAGGATCCGCACCCGGCCGTCCGTGCCGACCCGGGCCACCTGCTGGGCGAGCGAGAGCGTCACGTCGAAGGAGCCGTCGGGCTCCTGGACGATGTTCTCCGGCGTCTGCTTCAGCTGGTCGCCGTAGGTGAAGCAGGCCACGACGTCGGGTGAGCCGCAGTCCGTCGCGGCCGCGGAGGCCGGCGCGGCGGCGAACGTCGCGAAGGCTCCTGCAGCCAGGGCGAGAGTGGCCGCTCTTGTCGTCAACTTCTTCAAAGCATCCCCCTGATACGTATGGTGACCATGTGTCAGGCCACCAGACTCATACGATGATGCTCAAAGTAGCAGCCGTGACTGATGGGAAAGCCGGGAAGGAGGTTTCCATGCCTGTCAGGAAGCGGGCGGCGCGGGAGGGTAGTTGACGACGTCGCCGGGCGGGGCGACCTCGTCGTCGCTCCGATGTCCGTGGACGCTGCTCGGCCCAGCGTGCTCGGGGGCCCCGTCGGCCGAGCCCGGGGCCGTCATGACACCGGCCGCGCCCAGGGCCGCGAACGTGATGGACGCGGCGGAGACGCCCCGTTGCCAGGGAAATCTCAATACCCCTCCTGCGGGTCGCACCGGTCGGGCCACCTCGACTCGGCTTCGGTGGAGCACAAACCGTACTGCCCGCCCCTGGGACCTCGGGTATTCCGGTCCGTTGATCCCTCGATCGGATGATTCCGCGTTCGAGCGGTTCAGGCGGATTCCCGGCCCGCCGCCGCCACGGCGGCAGCGCGGCGCAGCGCCGTCGTGGCGATGGACAGGAACTCCGGTGATCCGCCGCGCCTCCTCGTACAGCTCCCGGGCCGCCCGGCCGAACTGCCCGTGCTCGGCGACCGCGGTGAAGTAGCGGAGTTTGCGCAGATCCAGGTCCAGCTCCGCACGCTATCAATGCACTCCCTGCACCGATGCCCGCACGGCATCAATGCGGACGGAAGGGCATTGGACGGCTGCCGGGACGCTCCGGCGACTCGGGCCATGACCGACACCCGCACCGACACCCGCACCGAAATCCGCACCACCGCCCTCGTCATCGGTGCCTCCCGCACCCTCGACCTGCTCTTCGTCAACGCCGCGATCACCCGCGGCGACTTCCCGATCGGGGACGTCCCGACGGACGTGTTCACCGAGGTCATGGTGACCAACGCGCTCGCCCCGATGCGCGTCGTGGAGGTGCTCTGCGCGCTGGTCGCACCGGCCGGGACCATCGGCGTCATGTCCTCCGACCAGGGCAGCCTCACCCTCGACACCGACGGCGGCCAGGACCTGTACCGGGCCGCAAGTCCGCGCTGAACCAGCTCATGCGCTGCTATGCTGCCCGCCACACCGCCGACGGCCGGACCCTGATCCTCATGGACCCGGGCTGGGTGCGGACCGAACTCGGCGGCCCCGAAGCCGATCTCAGCGTGGAGGAGAGCGTTCCCGGCGTGGCCGGGACGATCGAGCAGCACCGGGGCACGCCCGGTCTGTACTTCGTCGACCACCGGGGGCAGGCCGTGCCCTGGTGACCGTCGGCGGAGTGGCCCCGCGGCTCGACCCCGGTCGACCACGTCCGGCCACGGACACAACGGCAGCACCGGAACGCAAACTGGAATCCGTCCGCTGTTGGTCCGACGGTCGCGCGTGTTCTCTACACTGGGGCCACCGCAGATCACTGTAGGTGATGGAATCGCCGGCCCTGCCCGGCCCGTCCGCCTCTGAGCGAAAGGCCGTCCGATGGCCCCGCGTCTGTCCGTCGTCGTCCCGATCTACAACGTCGAGCGCTACCTCGAAGAGTGCCTCGACTCGATCGCGGGCCAGTCCTTCGAGGATTTCGAGTGCGTCATGGTCGACGACGGCTCGACCGACGACAGCGCCCTCCTCGCCAAGGCGTACGCCGAGCAGGACCCCCGCTTCCGGCTGGTCCAGCAGACGAACAAGGGCCTCGGCGCCGCCCGCAACACCGGCTGGCGCCACCTCACCCCCGGCACCGAGTACCTGACCTTCGTCGACAGCGACGACACCCTGCCGCCGCACGCCTACCAGCTCATGATCCGCACGCTGGACGACACCGGATCCGACTTCGCCACCGGCAACGCCATGCGCCTGCGCACCAGCGGACTCACCCCCTCGCACGGCCACCGCCGCCCGTTCCGCGAGACCCGGCTGCGCACCCACGTCAGCGAACTGCCCGCGCTCGTCACCGACCGCACCGCCTGGAACAAGGTCTACCGGCGCTCGTTCTTCGACGGCGCGGGCATCCTCTACCCCGAGGGCCTCCTGTACGAGGACGCCCCGGTCAGCGTGCCGCACCACTTCCTCGCCGAGCGCGTCGACGTCATCTCCGAGCCGATCTACCACTGGCGGGTGCGCGAGGACGGCGCGCTGTCCATCACCCAGCGCAAGACCGACCCGCGCGGCCTGATCGACCGGGTCCGCTCGATGGAACTGGTCCGGGAATGGCTGACGGCCCGCCCCGAGCCGCAGTTCGCCGAGCACCTGCGCGCCTACGACCGGAACTGCCTGGTCGAGGAGATCCCGATGTTCTTCTGGTCCCTCCCGGACGGCGACCGCCCCTACTGGGAGGTCTACCAGCGGCACGTCAGCCGGCTGCTCCTGGCCATCGGCTCCGAGCAGCTGGCCGGGCTGAACGCCCAGCTGCGGCTCAAGTACAGCCTGACGCTGGCCGACCGGATGCGGCGCTTCGTGGCCCTCCAGCGCCTGCACCGCATCGTCCGCCGCACCCGCCAGGCCGCCCGCCGCTGAGCCGGGGGCCGTGGGCCGGGGCCGGGCGTGGCGTGCGTGCTCCGGCCGCGGGCCCGTCCCGCCCGTACGGCGTAGCACCGAGTGTCGGAGGCCGGACGGCCGGGCGCCGGTGCACATAGTGCGGTCATGACCCGCATGCGCATCGCCGCCCTCTGCACCGCGACCCTGCTCGCCTCCACCCTCCACCTGTCGGCCGGGCCCGCGACGGCCGCCGGGCCCGCGCACCCGCGGCACGGGTGCGCCGCCTCGCCCGACCCGGGGAGCGGGCAAGCCGGGAAGGTGCTCGACGCCGTCCGCCGGGCGAAGGAGGAACTCGACCTCAACTCCGTCCTGCTGAAGGTGACGGTGGACGGGCAGGAGGTGGTCACCGGGGCGGTGGGGGAGTCCATGACCGGGGTGCCGGCCACCGCCGACATGCACTTCCGCGTCGGGTCGGTGGCGTTCTCCTACATGGGCGTGGTGCTCCTGCAACTCGTCGAGGAGGGGAAGGTGGGCCTGGACGACCCGGTGTCGCGCTGGCTGCCCGACCTTCCGCACGCCGAGGAGATCACCCTGCGGATGCTCGGCTCCACCACCTCCGGGCTGCACGACTACGTCCCCGACCCGGTCTTCCAGAACGCCTACCTCGCCGACCCGTTCCGGGAGTGGACCGAGGCCGAGCTCGTCGGCGTCTCCACCGCCCACGACCTCTGGTACGCGCCCGGCACCAACTGGAGCTACTCGCACGCCAACTTCATGCTGCTCGGCGAGGCGCTCGCGAAGATCACCGGCGAACCGCTGGACGGACTGCTGCGCCGACGGGTGATGGACCGCCTCGACCTGCGTCAGACCCGCAACGGCTTCACCCCCGACCTGCCGACCCCCGTGCTGCACGGTTTCACCGCGGCGCGCGGCCGCTACGAGGAGGTCACCTTCTGGAACCCGTCCTGGACCGCCGCGCGCGGAGCGGTCCTCTCCAGCGACATCTGCGACCTGGCCCGCTCCGCGCAGGCCATCGGCGCCGGTGAACTGCTCTCGCCCAGCAGCTACCGGACGCAGCTGAACCCGGGGACGGTCGGCCTCGGGCACGCGACCAAGACCTGCCCGGCGGACATCTGCAGGACCAACACGGAGGCCGAGCACTTCGGCCTCGGGGTGTTCGTGCGGAACGGCTGGGTGCTGCAGAACCCGTTCCTGCCCGGGTACGCCGCCGTCCAGGCCTATCTGCCGGACTGCCGCCTCGCGATCGCCGTCGCCACCACCCAGGGCCCCGCGACGACGGACGGCCAGCCGGCGCAGACCATCGCCGCCCGGATCTCGGAGCTCCTGGCCCCGGACCACCCGCTGGCACCCTGAGGCACCCTTCCCAGCCGTCGGCGCCCCCGCGGCTGCTCGCCCCCGTGGCCACTCCTCCGGAGTCGACCGCAGCGAGCGGCCGGGGTGTGCGCCACCACGCCGGAATGTACGCACGACTCCTTCACAAGGCTCCGCCGTCCCGGCCGGGTTCCGCCCCTGCTGAGGCCCGTATTCCGCCTCGTAGCAAGGCTGTGACAAAGGAGTGACAGGGCTGCGCGGACTTCTGTTCGGTTCTCTCATGTCGTGCACGTATGGTCGCCACATGCGAGAGAAGCGGCGGGGAACAGGTGTGAACAAGCTCGGGGCCGGTGTGCGGCTGCTCGGTGTGAGCGGCATAGCCGGGGTGGTCGTGGCGGGCATAGCCCTGCCGGCCGTGGGGGCCGTCGGCCTCGGGGCGCAATCGGCCGCGGACGACTTCCAGAACCTCCCGGACGACTTCAAGACCCCGCCGCTGTCCCAGGCCTCGACGATCTACGACGCGCAGGGCGGCGTGATCGCCACCGTCTACGACCGCGACCGCACGATCGTCCCGGGGGACCAGATCTCCCCGCTGGTGAAGACGGCCCTCGTGGACATCGAGGACAACCGCTACTTCGAGCACGGCGCGATCGACCTCAAGGGCGTCCTCCGGGCCCTGAACAAGAACGCCGCCACGGGCAGCAGCCAGGGCGCCTCCACGCTCACGCAGCAGTACGTGAAGAACGTCTTCGTCGAGGAGGCGGGCGACGACCCGGCGAAGGTCCAGGAGGCGCAGCGGCAGACGGTCGGCCGCAAGATCCAGGAGCTGAAGTACGCGATCAAGGTCGAGGAGACCCTCAGCAAGGACCAGATCCTCACCAACTACCTGAACATCACGTACTTCGGGCAGCACGCCTACGGCATCGAGGCGGCGGCCCACCGCTACTTCGGCGTCCACGCGAAGGACCTCACCCTGCCGCAGGCCGCGCTGCTGGCGGGCCTGGAGCAGTCGCCGAGCGGCTACGACCCGGTGGCCCACCCGGACGACGCCAAGACCCGGCGCGACACCGTGCTGAAGAAGATGGCCGAGTTCGGGCACATCACCAAGGACCAGGAGCAGCAGGCGATCGCGAGCCCGCTGGGGCTGAACATCCAGTCGTCGCCGCAGGGTTGCATCACGGCCAAGCAGGGCGAGGGCTTCTTCTGCGACTACGCGCGCCAGGTGGTGCTGACCGACCCGGCGTTCGGGAAGAACGCGGCCGAGCGGAAGGCGCTGTGGAACCGCGGTGGCCTGCAGATCCGCACCACGCTCGACCCCAAGGCGCAGGCGGCGCTCAACGACTCGGTGACCAAGGGCGTGAACCCGGGCGACCTGGCGGCGACGGCGATGAGCATCGTCCAGCCGGGCACCGGCAAGATCCTCGCGATGGGCCAGAGCCGCCCGTACGGCGTCGACGACTCCAAGCACGAGACCCAGATCAACTACAACGTCGAGAAGTCGATGGGCGGCGGGTCCGGCTTCCAGACCGGGTCGACGTTCAAGCCGATCGTCGCGGCGGCGGCCCTGGAGGCCGGCATCGCGCCGAGCCAGAGCTACACCACGGACTACAGCATCCCGTGGCCGGCGATGAAGGACTGCAACGGCGGCAAGTTCCCGTCGACCGAGTCGCTGCACAACGACAGCCCGAACCTCAAGGGCCAGTTCGACATGAAGACGGCGATGGCGCAGTCGGTCAACACCTACTTCGCGAAGCTGGAGGCCGACGCCGGGCTGTGCTCCGTCGCCCAGATGACCAACAAGCTGGGCATCACGGCGCAGGCCGGCGGCGAGAAGCTCCAGGTGGTGCCGTCGATGACGCTGGGCAGCAACTCCCTGACCCCGCTGGAGATGGCGAACGTCTACGCGACGTTCGCCGCGCACGGCACCTACTGCAAGCCGACCGCGATCACCGCGGTGACCGGCCCGGACGGCAAGCAGCTGGCGGTGCCGGACGCGAACTGCACCTCCGTGATGTCCTCGGACACGGCCGACACCGTCACCACGATGCTCAAGGGCGTGGTCGAGGACGGCACCGGCAAGCCGGCCGGTCTCTCCGGCCGCGACAGCGCGGGCAAGACCGGCACCACCAACGGCAGTCGCCAGGTGTGGTTCGTCGGCTACACCCCCGAGATGGCGGGCGCGACGGTCGTCAGTGACACGGCCGTCCAGAAGCCGCTGGACGGGCAGCGGATCGGCGGCCACGTCGTCGACCAGGCCTTCGGCGGCACGCTGGCCGGGCCGATCTGGAGCGGTGCCATGGACGGCGCGCTGAGCGGTGTGCCGGCGGGCACGCTGACGACGGTGCCGCTGCCGTAGCGGCGGACTGCCGTAGCCGTCGGATCGTCGCGGGGCCCCCCCCCCCCCCCCCCCCCCGCGCGCGCCGCGCCCCGCGCGGGGCGCTCTCGTGAGGCGGGA
>NZ_JBHWGV010000016.1:23492-48884 GCF_042732955.1 Kitasatospora sp. NPDC059747
TGGTGGGGGTCCCGCGATCTGGATATCCACCGGGGGGGCGTGGGGCGGGCCCCCGCCGCGCCCCCACCGGGGGGCGCGCCGGGGCCGTTCCGTCGCTTACGCGTGGGTGGCCTCGTAGTCGGGAGCTGCTGCGGCGGCCGGGGCTTCCGGCACCTTCGGGCGCAACGCGTAGGTCAGGACGGCCAGGGCGGCGAAGATCCCCGCCGCGACGGCACCGGTGACGTGCAGCGCGGAGGTGAACGCCTCGCGCGCGGTGTGCAGGAGGTCCGCGGCCGGCCCGGCCGGGAGGTGCCCGGCGGCGGCGACCGCGCCCGCGAGGGAGTCGGACGTGCCGTGCGTGCGGGCGCGGTAGACCGCCGCGGCCAGCGCGCCGAGGAGCGCGAAGCCCAGCGAGCCGCCGAAGTAGTTGCCGGTCTCCGACATCGCCGCGGCTGATCCGGCACGCTCCGGCGGGACGGAACCCATGACGAGCCCGGTGCCGAGCGCGAACAGCGGGCCGGTGCCGAGCGCTAGGACGGCGACGCCGGTGATGGCCAGCGGCAGGCTGCCGGGACCGTCCACGACCGTCAGCAGCAGGCCGCCGAGCGCGGAGAACGCCAGCCCGCCGGCGATCGCGGTCGACCGGCTCACCCGCCGGGCCAGGAGCGGCGAGGCCATCGTGCCCACTGCCACGGCCAGGCCCATCGGCGCGAACAGCACGGCGGACGCGAGCGGCGAGTGGCCGAGGACGCTCTGCAGGTACTGCGTCACCAGCAGGCCCGTCCCGGCCATCGCCAGGCCGGCGAACACCAGCGCGACGAGGACGGCCGTGAACGGGCGGCTGCGCAGCAGGCGGAGGTCCAACAGCGGCGTTTCCAGGCGTAGTTGGCGCCGGACGAACAGCGCGCCGACCACCGCGCCCACGGCCAGGGCCGCAGAAGGCACGGCGGGCGCGCTCCCGACCGCCAGCTGCTTGAGCCCGTAGACCACCAGGAGCACCGCCACCAGCGACAGCCCCACGCCGGCGAGGTCCAGCCGCCCCGACCGGTCGCCGCGGAACTCCGGCAGCAGGAACGGCCCGGTCAGCAGCAGCACCGCCATCGCCGGCACGGCGGCCAGGAACACCGACCCCCACCAGAAGTGCTGGAGCAGGAACCCGGCGAGCACCGGCCCGAGCGCGCCCCCGGCGAACTGGCAGGTCGCCCACACCGCGATGGCCCGCCCGCGCTGCCGCCCGTCCCGGAACAGGTCGGTGATCAGCGCGAGCGTGGACGGCGCCAGCGTCGCCCCGGCGACGCCGAGCAGCGCCCGGACGGCGATCAGCACCAGCGGGTCGGTGGCGTAGGCCGCCACGACCGACAGCACCGCGAACGCCGCGGCGCCGGTGAGCAGCAGCCGCCGGCGGCCGATCCGGTCACCGAGGGTGCCCATCGTGATGACCAGGGCGGCCACCGTGAGCCCGTAGCCGTCGCTGATCCACAGCTGCTGGACGTTGGTGGCGCCCAGGTCCGCGCTCAGCCGCGGGAGCGCGAGCAGCAGCGCCGTCACGTCCATCGCGACCAGCAGGGTGGGCAGCATCAGGACGGCCAGGGCCGCCCAGGGCCGTTCGACTCGCATCTTCGTAACCTCCGGATCTCCGTACGTTGCGCGGGCTGGTCGGAGCCGGGGGAGCTTTCTTGACATCCGCCGGACGCGCGAGGGCCCTGCGACGGGAAGAGTCGTGGGAAATTTTTCCGGGAAACGTCCCGAGCGATGTCAAGACGGCGCCGGCAGCTCCGACCAACCGGTCGAGAGGGCCCCGCCGGGGCCCGCGCACCACGAGGAGCACGCGATGAAGTTCGTGATCGGCCTGCACATCAACCCGGCCGTGCTGGACGCGCTGACCGACGAGGAGAAGGCGGCGATCGGCGCCGGCCACGGCCGGTTCATCGAGGCGCTGAAGGAGTCCGGCGAGCTGATCCTCACCCAGGCGCTGGTCGACCCGTCCCAGGCGGCCGTGGTGACCGTCCGGGACGGGCAGCCGGTGGTGACCGACGGCCCGTTCCTGGAGGCCAAGGAATTCCTCGGCGGCTTCTACCTCGTCGACTGCGAGGACAAGGAGCGCGCGATCGAACTCGCGGCGCAGATCCCCGACGCCGCGATCCCGGGACTGGGGGTCGAGGTGCGCCAGGTCATGTTCTCCGACGGACACTTGGAGGCATGACGCACGGCACGACCCCCGGCAGTTCGCAGGGCATGATCCCCGGCACGCCCCCCGGAACGACCCCCGGCCGTCCGCACGGCACGGCGGTGCACGAGTTCGAGGACCTGCTGCGTGAGCTCGCGCCGCAGGTCCTCGGCACGCTGGTGCGGCGGCACGGGCAGTTCGAGGGCTGCGAGGACGCCGTGCAGGAGGCCGTCCTCGCAGCCGCCGTGCAGTGGCCGGACGAGGGCGTGCCGGACAACCCGCGCGGCTGGCTGGTGACGGTCGCCTCCCGCCGCCTCGTCGACCGGATGCGCAGCGACCACGCGCGCCGCGAACGCGAGGCGGCGACGGCGTCCGAGGTGCGGCCCGAGGACGTGCCGGACAGCGACGACACGCTCGTCCTGCTGTTCCTGTGCTGCCACCCGACCCTGACCGCGGCCTCCCAGACCGCCCTGACCCTGCGGGCGGTCGGCGGCCTGACCACGGCCGAGATCGCCCGCGCGTTCCTGGTCCCGGAGGCCACGCTCGCGGCCAGGATCAGCCGGGCCAAGCAGCGCATCAAGGCCGCCGGCAGCTCCTTCGCGCTCCCCGAGGGCGGGGAGCGCGAGGAGCGGCTGCGGGTGGTCCTGCACGTCCTCTACCTGATCTTCAACGAGGGCTACACCGCCTCCTCGGGCACCGACCTCGACCGCCCCGACCTCGCCCGCGAGGCGATCCGCCTCACCCGCACGGTGCACGCCCAGCTGCCCGACGACCCCGAGGTCGCCGGTCTGCTCGCCCTGATGCTCCTCACCCACGCCCGCCGCGAGGCCCGTACGACCTCCGCCGGCGACCTGGTCCCCCTCGCCGACCAGGACCGGACGGCCTGGGACCGCACCCTGCTCGACGAGGGCCTCGCCCTCGCCAAGGCGTCCCTGGCCGGCCCCGCCCTCGGCCCGTACCAGCTCCAGTCCGCGATCGCCGCGACGCACGCGGCGGCGGCGACGGCCGAGGAGACCGACTGGCACCAGGTGCACGCGCTGTACCTGATCCTCGAACGCATCGCCCCCAACCCGATGGTCACCCTCAACCGCGCGATCGCCCTCGCCGAAACCGAGGGCCCCGAGGCCGGCCTGGCCCTCCTCGCCACCCTCGACGCCGACCCGAGGATGGCCACCCACCACCGCCTCCTCTCCGTCCGCGCCCACCTCCTGGAACGCACCGGCGACCGGACCGCCGCCCACGACCACTACCGCCGCGCGGCCAGGGCCACGGCGAGCACCGCCGAACAGCGCTACCTGGAGTCGCGGGCGGCCCGGCTGCGGCCGTAGCCCTGCGGGCGTAGCTCTGCGGGCGGCATCGCCCGTTCGAGTGCAATCCGGGCTTCGCGGGCGGTTGGTTGTGCCTCGAACCGGCGTGCCGCTCGCGCCGCGGCTTGGGATTGGTTTCGCGATACTGTGGGTGCCGGTTCCGGTGGTGGTGCCGGCTGGGCTTCAGGGGCGCTTGACCTGCGTGTTTTTGGGGGAGTGACACATGGCCGTCAGTCTCGACAAGGTCGAGCGGAGTGCACCTGCGCTGGTGAGCCTCTACAAGACGGCCGACGCCTCGGTGGAGCGGCGCGGGCTCAGCGGTCAGCGCGTCGCGGTGTACCTGGTGATCGACTACTCCGGTTCGATGAGGCCCTTTTACAAGGACGGCAGTGTCCAGGCGCTCGCCGACCGGGTCCTGGGGCTGTCGGCCAATCTGGACGACGACGGGAGCGTGCCGGTCCTCTTCTTCTCCACCGAGGTCGACGCCCAGACCGAGATCACCTTGGAGGACCACGAGGGCCGGATCGACCGGATCGTGGCCGGCCTTGGCCACATGGGCAAGACCAGTTACCACGTGGCGATGGACGCGGTGGTCCGGCACTACCGCGAGAGCGGTGCCACGGCCCCGGCCCTCGTCCTGTTCCAGACGGACGGCGGGCCGATCAACAAGGGCGCGGCGGAAGCGCGCCTGTGCGAGGCGGCGAAGCTGCCGATCTTCTGGCAGTTCATCGGCTTCGGCGACCCGGACAGCAGGCAGTTCGACTTCCTGCGGAAGCTTGACGAGTTGGCGGTCCCGGAGAAGCGGCCCATCGACAACGCCGGTTTCTTCCATCTGGGGCGTGATCCTCAGGGGATCTCCGACGCGAAGCTGTACGACCTGATGCTCGCCGAGTTCCCCAGCTGGCTCGCGGCCGCCCGGGCCCAGGGCATTGCGCCGGAGGGCCCGGAGCCGCAGGCAACGGCTGCTCCACGCGCCGAGCGCCCGGGGACCCTGCCCGAAAGCCGGGAGCGCCAGGGCCTCTGGGCAGGTCTGACCAAGTGGCTGGGAAGGTGACACCGCACCGGCCGGCGGCGTGAGCCCGGGTTTGCGGATCGCCCACGCCCACCTGCACGGTCCCGAAGTCCCAGCGCAGACATCGCGGAGCAAGTAACTCGCCGGTAATTGCTGTCGGGGATCTTGGCGATGACGGTCGGCCATGCCCTCGACGTCTCAGTCTCCAAGATCCCCGACCTCGTCACCCGCGATCAGCTCTGCGTCTCCTCGCGGCGTCCGACAGCGGCCGCATCGGGTACGACGAGCAGCTTGCCGGTGGTACGCCGAGCCTCCAGATCGCTGTGGGCCTGGGCGGCCTCGGACAATGCGTAGCGGCCCGTTACGGTGACCTCAAGCGCCTTGGAGCGCACCCACCCGAACACATCGGCGGCCCGTCGGAGCAGTTCGGACCGATCGGCGATGTAGTGCCCGAGGCTGGGCCGGATCAGGGTCAGCGAACCGCCGTGGGCGAGCCGAATCGGATCGAACGGCGGCACGGCACCACTTGCCGCGCCGAAGAGCACGAGATGGCCGCGGGTTCGCAGGCTGGCGAGGCTCGCATCGAAGGTGTGCGCGCCGACGCCGTCGAAGACGACCGGCAGTCCCTGACCGCCGTTGAGCCGCTTCACCTCGGCTGCGAGATCGTCGACTGCGGAGGAAAGGATCACCTCGGCGGCCCCGGCACGCTTCGCCAGCTCGGCCTTCGCCGTGGTCGACGTCGTGCCGATCACCCTGCCGCCGAGCTGGGTGATGAGCTGGGTCAAAAGCAGCCCCATGCCGCCGGCAGCCGCATGCACGAGCACCGTGTCGCCCCCCTGAACCGGGTAGGCGTCCTTGACGAGATAGTGCGCGGTCATGCCTTGGAGGAGCACGGCGGCGGCTGTCTCGAAGCCGATGTCGTCGGGCAGCGGCACCAGCCGGGAGGAGTCCACGACGGCCCGCTCGGCATACGTGCCGGGAATCTCCACCCAACCGACCCGGTCCCCGACCGCGACGTCAGTGACGCCGGGTCCGACTTCGACGACCGTGCCGGCGCCCTCGGCGCCCGGGGTGAAGGGCAGCGGGACGCTGTACCGGCCTTCGCGGTGGTAGACGTCGAGGAAGTTGACCCCGGATGCGGCGACCTCCACGACCGCTTGGCCCGGGCCCGGCGTCGGTTGATCGACATCGACCAGTCGCAGCACCTCGGGACCGCCCACTTCGGACATCTGAATCGCTCGCATGACCCCTCCTGAAACGGGAAACATCCCTCACCAACTCCACTCGTGACGATCCTATTTCCACTCGCGGTGAGGTGTCGTAGCCGTCACGTTCAGGTCAGCGACATGAAGCCGGCCGTGCCGCGGCAAGTGTCCTGGAGCCCGAGGCGGCGGCCGAGCATCGTTCAGCGTGCCGGCTCAGGAGGCTCGGTGGGCCTGTCGAAGGAGGTATTCCCGTTCATCAACGTCGTACACGAGACCCTCAACCCTGCCCCGTAGCGACCACTTCCTACCGGCGGGTCACTTGTTCCCCGGTGTCTGCGCTGGGGCTTCGGGGCCTGCGCGCCGAGCGCGGACGCACGCGCGGAGAGATCGTGATCCGCATCTGAAGCGGGACGCGGCGTGGATGGGCCGGTCCGCCTGACGGCGGTGGCGGCGGCCGGCTCCGCTGCGGGGGTGGTCAGATCAGGAGCAGGGTCTTGCCCAGGGCGGTTCGGCTTTCGATCGCGGCGTGCGCGTCCGCGGCGCGCTCCAGCGGGAAGGTCTGTCCGATGACCGGCCGGACTCGGCCCGCGACCGCTTCTGCCATCACCTGTTCGGCCCACCGGTGCATCCGCGGCCTGAACCCGTAGAGCTGCTCGATTCCGATCACCTCGACTCCGCGCCTCCGCGCTTCCGCGGGCTCGATCACCGTCAGCTGACCGCTGGAGGCGCCGTGCACGGAGAACCGGCCGTGGCGGGCCGTCACCTCGAACGCGGCCCGGCCGATCTCCCCGCCCACGCCGTCGAACACGACGTCGACTCCCGCGCCGCCGGTCGCCCGGAGGACCTGCTCGGTCCAGTCCGGTGCGGAGTAGTCGACCGCGGCCTCGGCCCCCAGGCTGCGGATCAGGTCGAGCTTCCGTGCCCCACGGGCGATCCCGATGACCCTGGCCCCGGCCGCCCGAGCCAACTGGACCAGCAGGCTGCCGACACCGCCGGCCGCCGCCTCGACCAGCACCCACTCCCCGGCAGCGATCCGCGCCCCCTCGACGAGGCCCGTCGCGGTGCTGCCGTCCGTGTGCAAGGCTGCGGCCTCGCGCGGGCCCAGCCCTTCGGGTACCGGGATCAGGCTCTCCGCGTCGGCCGCCACCCGCTCGGCGAAGGCACCCGTCGCCCCGGCGTCGGCCAGAACGAGGCGGCCGATCCAGCTCGGATCCGTTCCTTCCCCGGTCGCGCTCACCCGGCCGGCCACCATGCCGCCCGGTACGTACGGCAGGTCGGGTCTGGCGTGCCACCGGTCGACGCCGCGGCGGATCTGCGTCTCGACGAACGTGATGCCCACGACGGACACCTCGACCATCACCCGTCCCGGTCCGACGACCGGCTCCGGTGCCTCGCCCGGAACCAGAACCTCCGGGCCCCCGAAACGCACCGCCTGCACCGCTCGCATGCTGATCACTCTCCTGTCCGGATGACGACGACTCCGACAACGCGGATTTCCTCGGCCTCGACCGAGGTTCGGCCCCGGTGAAGTTCATGATCCCAAGGTAGAAGCTCAAGCCGACTTGAGGTCAAGCGCCGGAGTGCGGAACGAAATCCGCGACCCGGATGGGTGTCCACCTTCCTTCGTGGCTCTCAAGTAGCCGACTGGGAAGTCTTGTTGCTGCGTCATGCCGCCCGTTCGGCGCCTGCGGCGGTGTGTTCGGCCTCCGGATAGACTTCGAAATTCCCGGCCCCCGTAGCACACACGAAGAGGGTCGACGAGTCCGTCCGCCCGGTGGCGGCCACTTCGGCACCTCGGCGCGATCCCGCGCGGCCATGCCGCGAACCGCGTGCCGCAAGGCGAGCAGAGAGTAGGCATTCGTGAATCACCCTCAGACCACGTCGTCCGGCGGACTGCTGGTCATCGGCAGCGCCGCCGCTGCCGACGCTCCTGGAGCGGGTCTGTGCGCCGTCCGCTACGACGGCACCGGCGCCATGAGCCTCGTCCGGATATTGCCGCTGGACCACCCCTCCTATGCGGCTGTCGATCCGACGCGCGGGGTCGTCCACGCCGTCCTGGAACGGGCGGTTGGAGGGGTCGTGTCCCTCCGGGTGGACACCGACATCGACATCGACACCGGGTTCCAGGGGACGCCTTTCGTCGCCGTCAGTGGTGGCGCGGGCCCCTGCCACATCGTGGTCCACCCCAGTGGTTCGCACGTCTTCGCGGCCCACTACGGCGATGGCGCCCTCTCGGTCGTTCCCATCGGTGCCGACGGCATGGTCGCTGCTGCCGGGCCGGTGCAGATCGTCCGGCACCCGGGCCGGGAGGCGTCCGGGGATTTGCTCACGTCCCCGCACGCCCACATGGCGGCTCCCTCACCGGACGGGCGGTTCCTGCTGTGCACCGATCTCGGTACCGACCGGGTCTATGTCTATGCCTTCGATCCGGACAGCGGCCTGCTCAGCGCCCACCGGACGGTGCAACTGTCGGCGGGCAGAGGCCCTCGGCACCTCGTGTTCCATCCGTCGGGCCGGTACGCCCACGTTCTGAACGAACTCTCCTCGACCCTCACCGTGTGCACCTGGGACGGGCTCTCCGGCCGCCTCGAACCGGTTGCCGAGGTCGAGACCCGACAGGATCCGGGCGCGCCGAATGCCAACTCCGCCGCCGCGCTCCGGCTGTCCGGGGACGGCCGCTTCCTCTACACGACCAACCGCGGCGACGACGCGATCGCGATCCACGCCGTCCACGACGACGGCGCGTCCGTGGAACTGCTCACCGCCGTTCCCTGCGGCGGCACTTGGCCGCGTGACATCGCACTCACCCCCGACGGCCTTCTCCTCTTCTGCGCCAACCAGCGCTCCGATACGGTCACGGCCTTCCACCGCGACCCGTCCAGCGGCCGCCTGAGCCCGGCGGGGGAGTCCCTGGTGGTCACCGAGCCCACGTCCGTCCTGCCGATCGGCGGCTGAGCGGACGAGGCGGGAGGTGCCTGGTGCGGGTGGGACGCGGGGTGCTCCTCAGGACAGGGCGGCCGGCGCCTGCGCGGCGAGCATCTGCTCCAGGGCCACCAGGGCGCGCGGGGTGTGCCGGGTGTCGATGCGGACGGCGTAGATGAAGCGGGTCAGCTCCGGGTCGGCGAGGGGGCGCGCCACGACCGGGTCCCGCGCGATCAGCGTCCGGCGCAGTGTCCGTGGCGCCGGTAGGGGGGATGAAGTCGTAGTCGTAGCTGAGGGCCAGGTCCATGGCAGAAGATCGGCCGGCGGGCGATCGGGGGGCACGCGCCGCGCGGGCGACGGCGCTTGCCCTCGGTCCGGCGCCGACCCCTTGACACCGCTCGGCCACAGCCCTCAGGATCGGCCCGTGAACCTGTCAGACAGCCAGACAGCAGGATCGGCCCCTCGCCGCGTGAGCGCGATGGAAGCGGTGTTCGGCCACCTGCGCGGCGCCATCGAGCGCGGCGAGTACGCCGTCGGGGACAAGCTCCCCTCCGAAGCGGAGCTGTGCCGCACCCTGGAGGTCAGCCGGCCCGTGCTGCGGGAGGCCCTCCGGGCCCTCCAGACCATGGGCCTGACCGTCTCCAAGACCGGCAAGGGCACCTTCGTCGTGGCGAACACCGTCGAGGACCCCACGTTCGGCGACTACGCGGCCAGTGACCTCCTGGAGGTGCGCCGGCACGTCGAGATCCCGGTCGCCGGGTACGCGGCGCTGCGCCGCACCCCGGAGGACCTCGACCACCTGGCGCACCTGCTCGACCGGATGGAGCGGGAGACTGACACCACCGCTTGGGTCGCGCTGGACACCGTCTTCCACCTGGCGGTGGCCGAGGCCTCCCGCAACCCGGTCTTCCGCCGGGTGATCGAGGAGATCCGTGACGCACTGGCGCGTCAGTCCACCTTCCTCAACGAACTCGGCGGCCGGCGCGAGCAGTCGAACTGCGAGCACCGGGCGATCGTCGAGGCGCTGGTCGACGGTTCCGAGCCCGACGCGGTCGCGGCGATGTCCCACCACCTCCACCGCGTCGAGGCGACCCTCACCGACATCGTGCGCCCCGGGCGCGCGGACACTCCCACGGAAGGCAGATCCGAGGCGTGAGCGAGCAGTTCCTCAAGGACGAGAAGCGCCCCACGACCCGTCACGTCGACGCCGGTGACACCGGCTACAGCAAGTCCCTGAAGCCCCGGCACGTCAACATGATCGCCATCGGCGGTGCCATCGGCACCGGCCTGTTCCTCGGCGCGGGCGGACGGCTCGCCGACGCCGGGCCCTCCCTGTTCGTCGCGTACGCCGTCTGCGGCGTCTTCGCCTTCCTCGTCGTGCGCGCGCTCGGCGAGCTCGTCCTGTACCGCCCGTCCTCCGGGGCCTTCGTGTCGTACGCCCGGGAGTTCCTGGGGGAGAAGGGCGCGTACACCGCGGGCTGGATGTACTTCCTCAACTGGGCGACCACCGGCATCGCCGACATCACCGCCGTCGCCACGTACACCCACTACTGGCACCTGTTCTCCAGCGTCCCGCAGTGGGTGATCGCGCTCATAGCCCTGGCCGTGGTGCTGACCGTGAACCTCATCTCGGTGCGGATCTTCGGCGAACTGGAGTTCTGGTTCGCCATCGTCAAGGTCGGCGCGCTGCTGGTGTTCATGGGCATCGCGATCTACCTGCTGGTCACCCGGCACCCGGTCGACGGCGCCGTCCCCGGTCCGTCCCTGATCACCGGCAACGGCGGGATCTTCCCCAACGGCCTGATGCCGATGCTGCTGATCATCCAGGGCGTCGTCTTCGCCTACGCCTCGGTGGAACTCGTCGGCGTGACGGCCGGGGAGACCGAGAACCCCGAGAAGATCATGCCGAAGGCGATCAACTCGATCATGTGGCGCGTCGGCCTGTTCTACGTCGGTTCGGTGCTCCTCCTGTCGATGCTGCTGCCCTGGAACAAGTACAGCTCGGGCCAGAGCCCGTTCGTGACCGTGCTCTCCCACATCGGCGTCCCGGCGGCCGGCGGCGTGATGAACCTGGTGGTCCTCACCGCGGCCATGTCCTCGCTCAACTCCGGCCTCTACTCCACCGGCCGCATCCTGCGCTCGATGGCCGTGAGCGGCTCGGCCCCCAGGTTCACCGCCCGCATGAGCCGCACTCAGGTGCCGTACGGCGGCATCCTGCTGACCAGCGGCATGTGCGTCCTCGGCGTCGGCCTCAACTTCGTGGTCCCGGCCGACGCGTTCGAGATCGTGCTGAACTTCGCGGCGATCGGCATCCTCGCCACCTGGGGCATGATCATGGTCTGCCACTACCTCTTCTGGCGAAAGACCCGCCAGGGCGAACTGACCCGGCCCGGCTACCGCCTGCCCGGCTCGCCGTGGACCGAGCTCGTGACGCTGGTTTTCCTCGTCTCCGTCCTGGTCCTCATGTACGCCGACGGCGGCGCCGGGCGCACCACCGTGCTGTGCCTGCCGCTGATCGGCGGAGCGCTGGTCGCGGGCTGGTACGCGATCCGCGGACGGATCGCGCGCGCTGCCGCCGACTCGGACAGCTGAACCAGGCATCTGCGCACGGAATCTGACGGCTCGTCATGCCATCGTCGCGGGCCGCCACCCGTCGGCACACCGCTCAGCAGCACCTCCACCACCGAACGAGGACGTCATGTTCAGCAGTCCCCTCGCGGACGCGCCCGCGATCCGCGAGCCCCGCCACGTGCCCGTCGCCCACGTCACCCGGGGCGCAGTGGTCGAGGGCACCCACCACGGCTCCGTCGTTGTCCTCGGCGGCGACGGCGGCGACGGCGGCGACGGCGGCGACGGCGGGGTCCGGTTCCGGCTCGGCGACATCGAGGCCGCCTGCTACCCGCGCTCGGCCCTCAAGCCGGTCCAGGCCGTCGCCATGGTCCGGGCGGGGCTGCCGCTCGACGGCGAACTGCTCGCCCTCGCCATGGGCAGCCACTCCGGCGAGGAGCGCCACCTCGCCGGAGCCCGGCGGATCCTGGACCTCGCCGGCCTCTCCGAGGACGACCTGCGCAACGTGCCGGACCTGCCGTACGACCCGGCCGTGCGCGACACCTGGGTCCGGGACGGCCGCTCGCCCTCCCGGCTCGCCCAGAACTGCTCGGGCAAGCACGCCGCGATGCTCTACCTCTGCAAGCTCAACGGCTGGCCGCCGGAGGACTACGACGAACCCACCCACCCGCTCCAGCGGGTGATCGCCGCGACCGTCGAAGAGCTCACCGGTCAACGCATCGCGCACGTCACCGTGGACGGCTGCGGCACCCCGCTGTTCGCGGTCTCCCTGCACGGCCTCGCGCGCGCCGCCGCCCGCATCGCCACCGGCACGCGCGGCACGCCCGAGTCCCGGGTGGCGGGTGCGCTGCGCGCGCACCCGGAGATGGCCTCCGGCGCCGGACGGGACGTGGCCGCGCTGATGCGCGCGGTGCCCGGACTGCTGACCAAGGACGGCTTCGAGGGCGTCCAGGTCGCCGCACTGCCGGACGGCCGCGCCATCGCCGTGAAGATCGCCGACGGCGCGAACCGGGCACGCGTCCCGGTGGCAGCGGCCGCGCTGGCCCTGGCGGGAGTCGACCCGCGGCTGCTCACCGGGTTCGCGGGGGAGCCGGCGACCGGCGGTGGCCGGCCCGTCGGCGGTGTCCGGCCGGTGGCCGCGCTGGACCCGTCGGCCCTGCTCGCCCCTGCGTGACCCGACCCGCCATTCCCTGAAGAAGAGGACCCGCACACCCATGACCGCCGCCACCCGCAGTGAACACGACCTGCTCGGAGACCGCGACGTCCCCGCCGACGCCTACTGGGGCGTCCACACGCTGCGCGCCACCGAGAACTTCCCCATCACGGGCACGCCCATCTCCGCCTACCCGCACCTGATCGACGCCCTCGCCGCCGTCAAGGAGGCCGCGGCCCTCGCCAACGAGGAACTTGGCCTCCTGGAGCCCGCGAAGGCCGGGGCGATCGTCGCCGCCTGCCGCGAGATCCGGGCCGGCGAGCTGCACGACCAGTTCGTCGTCGACGTCATCCAGGGCGGCGCCGGCACCTCGACCAACATGAACGCCAACGAGGTCGTGGCCAACCGCGCGCTGGAGCTGCTGGGGCACGCCAAGGGCGAGTATCGCCACCTGCACCCCAACGAGCACGTCAACCTCGGCCAGTCCACCAACGACGTCTACCCGACCGCCGTCCGGATCGCGACCGTGTTCGCCGTGCGCGGCCTGCTCGACGCGATGGCCGTCCTTCAGGACGCCTTCGCCCGCAAGGCCGTCGAGTTCCGCGACGTCCTGAAGATGGGCCGCACGCAGCTGCAGGACGCCGTGCCGATGACGCTCGGGCAGGAGTTCTCGACGTTCGCGGTCATGCTCGACGAGGACCGCAGCCGGCTCGCGGAGGCCGTCGAGCTGATCCACGAGATCAACCTCGGAGCCACCGCGATCGGCACCGGCCTCAACGCGCCCGCCGGATACGCCGAGTCCGCCCGACGCCACCTCGCCGACCTCACCGGGCTGCCCCTCGTCACGGCGGCCAACCTGATCGAGGCCACGCAGGACTGCGGCGCGTTCGTCCAGATGTCCGGCGTGCTCAAGCGCATCGCCGTCAAGCTGTCGAAGACCTGCAACGACCTGCGACTGCTGTCCTCGGGGCCGCGCGCGGGCCTCGGCGAGATCAACCTGCCGCCGGTGCAGGCCGGTTCGAGCATCATGCCCGGCAAGGTGAACCCGGTCATCCCCGAGGTCGTCAACCAGGTCGCCTTCGAGGTGATCGGCAACGACGTCGCCATCACGATGGCCGCCGAGGGCGGGCAGCTCCAGCTCAACGCCTTCGAACCGATCATCCTGCACTCGCTGTCCGAGTCGATCACCCACCTGCGGGCGGCCTGCCTCACCCTCGCTGAGCGCTGCGTCGTCGGTATCACCGCCAACACCGAGATGCTGCGCGCGACCGTCGAGAACTCCATCGGCCTGGTGACCGCTCTCAACCCGCACATCGGGTACACGGCGGCGACCGACATCGCCAAGGAGGCCCTCGCCAGCGGCCGGGGCGTGGCCGAGCTCGTCCTGGAGAAGGGGCTGCTCCCGGCCGAGAGGCTCAGCGCGCTGCTGCGGCCCGAGGTGATCGCGGGCAGCGGCCTGCCCGTGGCCTGACGGCGGACGCGGCAGGTGGCCGGACGACGCGCCGCCGCACCGGGGTTCCGGTGCGGCGGCGCATCGTGCGCCCATCGTTCGAGCGGGCGCCGTGGTCGTGCCTGCGCACGGTGAGGGTCGGACCGCGGCCTCCGGATGCTCCTTCGGCCCGGGGCCCGGGAGGGCCGTGGACCCGCACGCGCTACGGAGGGTCGCTGCGAGGGCGGGTCGCTGCGAGCGCGGGTCGTGTCCTCCGAGGGCCGGCCCTCACCGTGCCGGGGCGAAGCCTCCCCCGACGGACGCGGAACCGCCCGCCGACTGGGCGTCCACCCGGTAGCTGTCGTTCGCGGAACTGCGGAGGCCGGTGGCGTGGTTGTACTGGCCCGCGAACTCGTGCTGGCCGGCGGGCACGGTGCGGCCGGGTTTGAGGACCCAGCGGTAGACCAGTGCGCCGCCTGACTCCTGGGCGGTGACGGTGAAGTCGTCGCTCGGCAGGGTCCGCCAGTTGCCGGTGTCGCGCACGTCGCCGGTCTGCGCGATGCGCAGCTCGACGGTGAGCGAGGTGAGCGGTTGGGCGGTCCTGAGGGTCAGGTTGTCCTGGCCCCAGTAGACGGTGCTGTGCGCGTCGATCGATCCCTCCGACCACAGCGGCCCGTTCTGGGCGCGGCTGCTCGAGGACGGGGTCGGGCGCGGACTTGCCGGGGCGCTGGTGGCCGGTGCCGGTGCTTGAACCGGAGGCGTGGAGGCAGGTGGGGCCGACGGCGTCGGCGAGGGCGCGACCGTCGGTGAGGGGGCCGAGGGAGCGGTCGTGGTGGTGTCCGACGGGGGCTGGGTCCGGACGATGCTCGCCACGGCGAAACCGCCGGTGGCCAGGATGCCGGCGGTGGCGAGGCCGGCGAGCGCGGCCTTGGGCCATGACCGCAGGCCCGCCCGCGCGCGGTGACGGGCGGCGGGGCCGGCCGCGCCGCGCTGGACCCGGGCCAGCATCCGCGCGCGGTCGGGCTGGTGGGCCTCGGCGGCCTCGCACAGCTGCCGGGCGATGTGCTCGTTCACCGGTTCCTCCTTCCTGTCGCCAGTTCGCCGACCGCTCGCGCGCCGAGCAGCTGTTGCAGCTCGGCCATCCCCTTCGAGCTCTGGCTCTTCACCGTACCGACCGATATGCCGAGCGCCGCCGCGGTGTCCTTCTCCGAGAGGTCGAAGGCGTGGCGCAGCACCACGCAGGCCCGCTTGCGGAACGGCAGCCGGGCGAGCGCCGCACGGACGTCCAGCACGGCTGCCACGTCCGGTCCGTCGGTCCTCTCCGGGCTGCGGGTCCAGAACAGCAGGACCCGGCGCCGCTCGCGGACCGCGCTGCGGATCCGTGCGCGCGCCATGTTGGCGACCACCCCGCGGGCGTACGCGAGCGGGTGGTCGGCGGCGCGGAGCCGGTCCCAGCGTTGCCACAGGGCGATCAAGGCGTCCGCGGCGAGGTCGTCGGCGGCGTCCGTCTCACCGGTCAGGAGGTGGGCGAGACGGGCGAGTTCGGCGTAGTGGCGTTCGAAGAAGTCGTGGAACTCCGCGGACGCGTCATCGAGGAGCATGTCCCCCGGTCGCCCTCTCCCTGCAATGTGAGCGTTAACAATCGGCATGAGCGTAGCAGTGCCCGTTTCCCGGACGCGGCGGTGGTCGCCCCGCAGGGGCGTCCCCGACGGCCGACGGGCGAGCAGTGCGGTCAATGCCGGGCGAACTGGACTTGGGTCGGCTGGGCGACGTCCGGCCTCACGGCGATCCCGTCGACGGTGAGCTGCTCCCCGTAGATGTCGGTGATCCTGAGAGGGCCGCCGCACCCGCTGCCGTCCGGGGAGAGGAAGTAGTTGTAGTCGGTGCGGGACAGCTGCCGCCAGCCGCCGCCGGTCCTGACCTCCAGGGCAGCCACCGGGTTCCGGTGGCCGATCACCTGGATCCCGCACCACCACTGGCTGGATCCGGTCTTGTACCGGATCGACATCGTGGCGGGGGCCGCGCCGGGGCTCAGCAGCGTCCAGGTGATCGGGAGGCGGCCCACCGACAGGTCCGCGAGCTTGGCGAAGGCCTCGTGGCTCAGGTCGAGCTGCCCGGGTGCGCAGGGCAGGGGGCAGTCGTTGACGATCCGCACCGTGATGCTCGTCCCGTTGGCCGCGCGCACGAGCACGTACGCCCCGCACGCGCCGGACGTCTCGTAGTCGGTGTGGTTCATCGCCGCGATCATGAGGTCGCCGGACGGGCCGAACGAGCAGGCGCCGTTGCCGTCGGCGGCGTCGTAGGACGTCGCGACGCCCTGGTAGCTCGCCCCGGGCTTGATCCGTCCGGCCAGGGAGGCCGTGGCCGCCGCTGCGGTGCGGGTGCTGCCGGCGGCCGACGGCGAGGGCGAGGTCGTGGTGACGGACGGCCGCGGCGAGGCAGTGGCCGACGGCGAAGGGGTGCCGGTGGCCGAGGGCGAGGGTGCGGGGCTGGTGACCGTCGGCGCCGCCGTCTCGGGCGTGGCGGTGGCCGGGACGGCGGCGCCCGGTGGGGTGCCGGCCAGGGCGCTCGGCTCGGTGGCCGCGACGGACGCGCCGGCGGGTATCCCGGCGTCGACGACGACGCCCCCGCCGTCCGGCAGGAGTGCGAGGGCCAGGCACACCAGCGCACCGACCGCGATCACTGCCAACGGTATGCCCAGGGCCAGCCGACGGCTGCGGCTCGACAGCGGAGCGGCATGCTTCGTTGCTTTCATTCCCGTCCATTCGGTAGATCGACTCGGCGTCGCACCCACCAGTGGGCACCGGGGACGGAAAGGTTGCCGTGCGGGCGCAATTTTTTTCGGCGCGGGGCACGCTCAGCCCGACGCCCGGACGACCAGTCGGGTGGGGAGCACCACCGACTCGCCGCGTTCCGGGTGCCGCAGCAGCAACTCCATGGCACGGGAACCGAGTTCCTCCACCGGCTGGCGGACCGTGGTCAGCCCCGGCCGGCACCGCGCCGCGAGGGGGGCGTCGTCGAAGCCGATGAGCGCCACGTCCTCGGGCACCCGCAGGCCGTGCCGCCGCAAGGTCCTGAGGGCCCCCGCGGCCATCTGGTCGGAGGCGGCGAACACCGCGTTCAGCTCGGGGCGCTGGTCCAGCAGCCGCTGCATCGCGTGCTCACCGGAGGCGCTGCTGAAGTCGCCGTACGCCACGGCGGGCCGCATCGCGGCCATCGCGGCCATCGCCTGGTGGTAGCCGGTCAGCCGGTCCGCGCCGGCGGCGGTGTCCGGTGGCCCGGCGATGGTGGCCACCGAGCGGCGACCGGACGCGCACAGCCGCCGCACCGCGTCCCTCGCGCCGACGAGGTTGTCCGCGTCGACGAACGCCACCGCGCCCGGCTCCGGCGGCCTGCCCAGCGACACCACGGGCACCCTGGCCGCGTGCAGCAGCCGGGTGAGCGCGGTGTCCCCCCAGGGCCCGACCAGCAGCACGCCGTCGACGTGGCCGCCGCACAGGTAGCGCACCAGCGGCGGCCGCCGGGAGCGCCTGGGCACCGTGAAAACGGCCAGCTCCCGCTCCGCGCCCGGAAGGGAGCGCCGCAGCCCGGCCAGCAGGCGTACGGGGAAGGCGTCCGCGTGGTACTGCAACGGATCAGCGAACACCACGATGGCGACGACACCGGTCTCCCGGGTCCTGGCCGCCCGTCGGCGGACGTACGCCAACTCGCGCGCTGCGCGTTCCACCCGGGCCGCCACCTCCGAGGAGACCCGGGCGGAACGGTTCAGCACCCGGGAGGCGGTGGCGGTGGAGACGCCGGCGCGACGGGCGACCTCGGCCAGCGTCGGAGCGGGATCGTCATCGTGAATGGGCTCGGGCATGGGGGGCCGTCCTGGATCGGTCCTCGACACGGGAACTGCACCCCCGGACCTGCCGCCCACCCCGGGCCACCGCCCCTGCCAGCTTGGTCGGTTGAACGACCAGCGTCAAGGGATCCGGCACCGTCACACGCAGGGGTCGGGCAGCGCGCCCCGGCGGATCACCTCCGCGTACCACCGGGCGCTGTCCTTGGCGGTCCGGGCCTGCGTGGCGTAGTCCACGTAGTACAGGCCGAACCGCTTGCCGTAGCCGTACGCCCACTCGAAGTTGTCCATCAGCGACCAGAGGAAGTAGCCCCGCACGTCCGCGCCGGCGGCGATCGCCCGCCGGACGGCGTCGAGGTGGCCGCGCAGGTAGTCGATGCGCTGCGGGTCGTGCACCGCGCCCTCCGGTGTCGGCCGGTCGTCGAAGGCCGCACCGTTCTCGGTCACCATCAAGGGCAGCCCGGGGTGTTCGCGGTGGAGGCGCAGCAGCAGGTCGGACAGGCCGGTCGGGTCGATCGGCCAGCCCATGGCGGTGCGCCGGCCGGGCGCGTGGTGGAAGAGCACGTCGGCACAGCCGGCAAAGGGGGACTGGGCGCCGTCGCCGTGGCCGGCGTCGCTCGCGGCTGCGGAGTCCGGGGCCTTCCCGTCGGGCAGGGCCGAAGCCACCGCGGGGGTGTAGTAGTTGACGCCCAGCAGGTCGATCGGCCGGGCGATCGTGGCCAGGTCGCCGTCGTGGACCAGCGCCGGCCAGTCGACCAGGTGTCCCGTGTCGGCGAGCAGGTCCTCGGGGTAGCCGCCGTTCAGCATCGGTCCGGTGAAGACGCGGTTGCCCACCGCGTCGACCCGCCGGGCGGCCTCGCGGTCCGTGGCAGAGTCCGTGAGCGGCCGCACCTCGTGCAGGTTGAGCGACACGGCGATCCGCGCCTCGCGGGGCAGTGCCGTGCGCAGTGCCTCGACCGCGAGGCCGTGGCCGAGGTTGAGGTGGTGGGCCGCGCGCAGGGCGGCCGCCCAGTCGGCGCGGCCCGGGGCGTGCACCCCTGAGCCGTAGCCGAGGAAGGCCGAGCACCAGGGTTCGTTGAGGGTGGTCCAGAGGTTCACCCGGTCTCCGAGCGCGTCCGCCACCAGCGTGGCGTAGTCCGCGAAGCGCTCCGCGGTGCTGCGGGCGGGCCAGCCCCCTGCGTCCTCCAACTCCTGTGGCAGGTCCCAGTGGTAGAGCGTGACGGCCGGCTCGATGCCGTGTTCCAGCAGCTCGTCCACCAGGCGCCGGTAGAAGTCCAGGCCGCGTTCGACGGCCGGCCCGCGTCCGGTCGGCTGCACCCGGGGCCAGGACACCGAGAACCGGTAGGCGCCCAGGCCCAGTTCGCTCATCAGCCGGACGTCCTGCCGGTAGCGGTGGTAGTGCTCGGTGGCGCGGTCGCCGGTGTCACCGCCGTCCGTCCGTCCCGGGGTCCGGCTGAAGGTGTCCCAGATCGAGGGTGTCCGCCCGTCCACGTCGACGGCCCCCTCGATCTGGTACGCGGCCGTCGCGGCTCCCCAGAGGAAGCCGGCGGGGAAGGCACGGACGGAGGTGTCGGCCGGAGCTGACTCGGGCCGTGCGGAAGTCATGACTGTGTTCTCCGTTTCGGTGGGAGTGGGCGTCAGCTCTTGACCGCGCCCGCGGTGATGCCGCCGACGACCTGCCTGCCCAGGACGGCGAACACCAGCAGGAGCGGTGCGGTCCCGAGCAGCGAGCCGGTGAGGATGACGGCCTGGTCGGAGTCGTACGATCCGCCGCCGAGGCCGGCCAGCGCGACCTGGACGGTGGGATTGCTCTGGCTCAGCGCGATCAGCGGCCAGAAGAAGTCGTTCCAGGACTGCACGAAGACCAGCATGCCGAGCACGGCCATCCCGGGCCGGGCGATGGGCAGCACCACGCTCCACAGGATCCGCAGGCTGCTCGCGCCGTCCACCCGGGCCGCCTCGACCAGTTCGACCGGCAAGGCCTCCGACAGGAACTGCCGCATGAAGAACACGCCGAACGCGGCCACCAGATTCGGCAGGATCACCGACTGCAGGCGGTCGGTCCAGTGCAGCCGCGCCATGATCTGGTACAGCGGGATGACGCTCAGCTGGGCGGGCACGGTCATCGTCGCCACCACCAGGCTCAGCAGGGCGTTGCGGCCCCGGAATGGCAGCCTGGCGAAGGCGAAGCCGGCCAGCGTCGCGAACAGCACCGTGCTCGCGGTCACGCAGCCCGCGACCACGACCGAGTTGAGCAGCGCCCGGCCCATGTGGACCTGGTTCCACGCGATGTCGAGGTTGTGCCACAGGCTCCCGCCGGGCAGCAGCGGCGGCGGGGTCTGCGCGATCCGGGTGCCGGAGGTCGAGGCGCCGACCAGGGTCCAGTACAGCGGGAAGAGGGAGAGGACGGCGACGACGATCAGTACCGCGTACGTGAGCGGTCCGGCTCCGGTGAGGCCGCGTGCTCCCGCACGCCGCCGCTGGTTGACGGCCATCGGTGCTCAACCCCCGTTCCGGGCGCGGCGGATGCGGACCAGGGCGAGGTTGAGCGCGCCGATGGCCAGCAGGATCAGCAGCATCGTCCAGGCCACGGCGGCGGCCCGGCCGAGGTGGAAGGCGTACCAGCCCTGGTCGTACAGGTACAGCCCGAGGGTCTGGTACTGGTGGGCCGAGCCGCCGCTGTGGCCGGTCGCTCCGCCGCCGAACAGCAGCGGCTCGCCGAAGAGCTGGGTGGCCCCGATGCCGGAGACCACGACGGTGAACAGGATGGTGGGCCGGATGGACGGCACAGTGACGTGCCGGAACTGCTGCCACCGGCCGGCGCCGTCGAGCGCGGCCGCCTCGTACAGGTCGTGCGGGACGGCCTGCATGGCGGCGAGGTAGATCAGGGCGTTGTAGCCGGTCCAGCGCCAGGTGACGATCGTGGAGACGGCGATCTGGGAGCTCCAGGTGCCGCCCTCCCAGTCGACGCGCCCCAGGCCCAGGTGGCCCAGCAGCCAGTTGATCATCCCGTAGTCCCGCCCGAACAGCAGCGTGAACACCAGGGTGGCCGCCGCGATCGAGGTCGCGTAGGGCGCGAGCATCGCGATCCGGAAGAAGCCCCGGCCGCGCAGGCGGTAGTTGAGGAGGTGCGCCAGGCCCAGGGCCATCAGCAGCTGCGGCACGGTGGACAGCACACCGATGGTGACGGTGTTGCGCAGGGCGTTCCGGAACAGGTCGTCGTGGAGCAGCCGGGTGTAGTTGCCGAAGCCGCGCCACTGCATCTGGTCAGGTGTCTGGAGGTCGACGCTGTGCAGCGACACCCAGCCCGTGTAGACCAGCGGGAACAGGCCGAACGCCACGAAGCAGACGAAGAACGGCGCGACGTACAGGTACGGCGAGGCCTTCAGGTCCCACCGGTAGAGCCGGGCGCGCCAGGGGCTTGGCCGTGGGGGAGCGGGGCGTGGCGTGCCCCGGGAGGTGGCCGGGGCGGCCTCGTCGAGCATGGTGGTGACCTCTCTGGGGGAGCGGACCGGGCGAAGGGCGGGAAGCCGGCCGTCAGTCGCCGACCTTGTCGTCGATCTCCTTGACCGCGTTGCTCCACGCCTTGGCGGGGTCGCTCTGGTGCTGCTCGATGCTGAGCAGGGCGCCGTTGGTGAGGGTGTCCTTGACCAGGCCGTCCCACTCGCCGATCACGGTCGGCCGGATGGACTGCGCGGTGGCGGCGTAGATCTGCCCGGTGGGCGTGTCGCCGAAGAAGTCGAGCCTGGCGTTCTGCACCTCCGGCCGGCTCAGCGCCCCGGAGGTGGAGGGCAGGTTGCCGACCGTCGTGAAGACCCTGGCCTGCTGCGCGGGTGCGGTGAGCCAGGCGGCGAGCGCCTCGGCCTCCTTCCGGTGCTTCCCGGCCTTCGGCACGGTGAGGAAGGAGCCGCCCCAGTTGCCGGGGGCCGGGGCGCCGGCGATGTCCCACTTGCCCTTGTTGGCGCTCCCGGACTTGTCGGCGACGATGGCCGTCATCCAGGACGGGCAGGCGACCGTGGCGAACCCGGAGTTGGCGAACGCCTGGTACCACGGTGTGTCGAACTGCTTGAGCCCGGCGCTGATCCCGGCCTGGACCGCACCGGTGGCCAGGGCCCAGGCGCCCTTGACGCTGGGGCTGTTCTTGTAGTCCAGGCGGCCGCCGCCGTCGTCGTACTGCGTGGTGCTGGAGGACACCACGGCGTTGAACAGGCCGCCGGCGGAGTCGGTGAAGAAGGTGCCGGCGGGCGCCTTGGCCTGGTACTGCTTGCCGGTCTCGACGAACTTGGCCCAGTCGCCCTGCCAGAGCCTGGCCACCTCTTCGCGGTCGGTGGGCAGCCCGGCCTGCTGGAACAGGTCCTTGCGGTAGCAGATCGCCATCGGACCGATGTCGGTGCCCAGGCCGATCGTGCGGCCGTCCGCCGTGGTGGCCTGCTGCGACTTCCAGGGCAGGAAGGCGTTCTTGTCGACCCCGTCCGCCGTGCCGAGGTCGACGAACCGGTCCGCCTGCTTCTTCACCACCTGGGCGATCCGGCCGACCTCGACCGCCTGGATGTCGTCCAGGCCGCTGCCGGAGGCGAGGTGGGTCTGCAGGGCGGGGTAGTAGTCGGTCTCCTGCTCGACGGTGTGCTCCACGATGGTGATGCCGGGATGCTCCCGCATGTAGGCGTCGAACAGGCCGGCCTGCTTGTAGCCGAACGTGCCGTAGTCGCCGACGGTCAGGGTGATCTCGGAGCCGGAGGCCCCGGTGCCGGTCGAGCCGGAACCCGCGCTGTCGCAGCCGGCGACCAGTACGGCGCTCAGGGCCACGGCCACGGCCGCGGCGATCGGCAGCGGCTTGCGTACGGGGACGATGGCGGCTGCTCTGCCGCCGCGAGTGGTGCCGGGGTTCCGCATGGCCGAATCTCCTTGTCCAGGCTGGTCCATGGCTGCGCCGCGCACGTGTGGCGGCCGGAGGTGCTCGGAACTGAGTGCGAACGCTGGGTGGGAACGGTGGTGTGCGCGGTGGTGCGAGTGGTGGTGCGAGCGGTGGTCCGCGCACAGTGGGAGCGCTCCCACCGCGATGTGGGAAGATTGCTTCGCCGCGCGAGGCGTGTCAAGGGCGTGCATCGGCTCCGTTACCGGACCGTGTCGTCCGACTGTCCTCGCCGCGGTCGCCGTCGTCCGTCGTCCGCCGGGAGAGCGATCATGAGCCGAGCCGCGCAGCAGCAACCCGCTGCCCGCCCCACCCTGGAGGCGGTGGCAGCGCGGGCCGGCGTGGGCCGGGGCACGGTGTCCCGGGTCATCAACGGCTCGCCCAAGGTGAGCGCCAAGGCCCGCGCGGCGGTCGAGCAGGCCATCGCGGAACTCGGCTACGTCCCCAACCAGGCGGCGCGCTCGCTGGTCACCTCCCGGACCGACGCGGTCGCGCTGGTCATCCCCGAGAGCGTCGCGAAGCTGAGCTCCGAGCCCTACTTCTCCGACATCATCACCGGAGTCTCCGCCGAACTCGGGGAGTCCGACCTGCAGTTGCTCCTGGTGCTGGTCCGCGACGAGCACGAGCGGGAACGGCTGACCCGCTACCTCACCGCCCGCCGGGTGGACGGTGTCCTGCTGGTCTCGGTGCACGAGGACGATCCGCTCCCCGAGCTGCTGGAGCGGCTGGAGCTGCCCGCCGTGCTCAACGGCCGCCGCTCGGCCGAGGAGCCGCTGAGTTATGTGCACGCCGACAACGCGGGTGGCGCCCGAGCGGCCGTCCGGCACCTGCTGTCCCGGGGCAGGACGGCGATCGGGACCGTCACGGGGCCGCTCGACATGGAGGGCGCCGCGGCGCGCCTGGCCGGCTACCGGCAGGCGCTCGCCGAGGCCGGCGTGCCGGCCGACGAGGGGCTCGTCGCCCACGGGGACTTCACCGAGCGCGGCGGACGCGAGGGCATGCGGGAGCTGCTCGCCCGTCGGCCCGGCCTGGACGCGGTGTTCTGCGCTTCGGACCTGATGGCGGCGGGTGCCTTGCAGGTGCTGCGCGAGGCGGGCCGGCGGGTGCCGCAGGACGTCGCCGTGGTCGGTTTCGACGACTCCGTGGTGGCCCGGCACACCGAGCCGCCGCTCACCAGCGTTCGCCAACCGACCGAGGAAATGGGCCGGTTGATGGTTCGGCTGTTGCTCAAGGAGATCGCCGAGCCGGGCCGGTTCCGCCGGCAGACGGTCCTGCCGACGGAACTGGTGGTGCGGGAGTCGGCCTGACTACGGGCCGGCCAGGTGGGTGCGGTAGCCGGCGCCGAAGGCCGTCGGAGTGCCGTCGTAGGCGCTGATCAGCGCCGGTCCGCTGCTGCAGTCCCAGGTGTTCCAGGCCCACGCGAGGTAGGAGACGCCGTGCTGGTCCAGCCACGGCAGCAGGGCGTCCAGGTAGCCGTGCGCGCAGTCGTTCTCGCCCAGCTCTCCGGTCACGACGGGTACGCGGGCCGCCAGCGGGCCGATCTGCGCGTCCCAGCAGGAACTGCTGCCGCAGGCGTTGAAGTTGTACGAGTGCCAGGACGCGGCCAGGTTGTGCAGGGGATCGGTCGGCTGGTGGGCGGCCCACTGGGTGAGGTCGTTGGCGTACTCCTGGCCGCCCAGCATCAGGACGTTGTCGGCGCCGGTCGAGCGCACCGCGTCGACCATCGCCTGCATGCCGGCGACCTGGAAGCCGATCCCGGGGCAGCTGCCGCCGTCCCGCCAGCAGGCCCAGCCACTGGCCTCGCTCCCGGTGGCGCGGGACGGGTACGGCTCGTTGAACAGGTCGAAGACGGTCGAGTCGTCGCCCTTGAAGGTCTGCGCCACCGAGGTCCAGAACGGGAGCGCACCGGCGGCGTCCGGCATCGGCTTCTGGCAGGTGGCGTTGGCGTCGGAGCAGCCGGCGGACGGTCCGGTGTACGCCCCGTCGGTCCAGTGCAGGTCCAGGATCGCCACCAGGCCGTTCCGGTGCAGGAGGTCGACGTAGCTCCGCACCGCGCCGATGTAGGCCGGGCCGGCGTAGGCGGGGTCGACGTTGGAACGGCCCAGCCAGCAGTCCTCGTTGAGCGGCACGCGGACGGCGTTGACGCGCCACGACTTCATCGCGGTGACGGACGCCTGGTCGGCCGGGCCGTCGAAGAAGCCGTGGCCCTGGACGCACATGAACTCGGCTCCGGAGCGGTTGACCCCGTGCAGGGCGATCGGGGTGCCGTCGGCCTTCGCCAGCGTGCTGCCCGAGACGTGCACGGCCGGGGCCGGCCCGCCCGGCGGCGGTGTGGTGGTCGGTGTGGGGGTGGGTGTGGGAGTCGGTGTGGGGGTGGGGCTCGGTGACGGGCTCGACTGCGGCCCGCAGGGGGTGCCGTTGAGGGTGAAGGTGGTGGGGGCGGTGTTGGGGCCGTTGTCGGTGAAGTTGGCGCTGGTGGTGTAGGTGGCGCCGGGGTTGATGGTGGGGGCGTAGGAGGGGTTGGTGGCGGTGACGGTCTGTCCGGTCTGGGTCCAGGTGCCGTTCCAGCCGTTCTGGAGGGTCTGGTTGCCGGTGTAGGCGTAGGCGAGGGTCCAGCCGTTGATGGGGGTGGTGCCGGTGTCGGTGATGGTGAGGTTGGCGGTGAACCCGCTGCCCCAGTCGTTGACGGCGTAACTCACACCGCAGGAAAGGCCGGCGGTGGGGGCGGCCGTCGCGGTGAGGGGGAGTACGGCCAGGGCGGCGCACGCGGCGGTGGCGGCCGCGAGGGCGGCGGTGCGGGGCGGGACGGTCCGGGGCATGCCGAGCTCCTCGGGGGTGGGGGCCGGGGCCCCCCGTGCCGCCCCGGCCCGCGGAGGGCCCCTCGCGGTGCAGGT
>NZ_JBHWGV010000016.1:48891-54475 GCF_042732955.1 Kitasatospora sp. NPDC059747
GGGGGGGGGGGGGCGGGGGGGGGCGGGGCGGGGGGGGGGGGGGGGGGGGGGGGGCCCCGGGGGCCCCCCCCCCCCCGGCGGAGGTCAGCTCGCGGTGCAGGTCAGGGACGGGGCGGTGTTGCCGCCCGAGTAGGTCGCCTGGAAGCCGAAGCTGGTGGTGGCGTTCGGTGCCAGCGCGCCGTTGTAGGCCTGGCTGGCGGCCGTCACCGCGGTGCCGCTCTGGGCGGTGGTGGCGTTCCAGCTGTTGGTGACCTGCTGGGTGCCGCCCCAGCTCCACGTGACGGTCCAGGACTTGGTCGCCGTGGTGCCCGTGTTGGTAACGCTCACATTCGCCGTGAAGCCGCTGCCCCAGTCGTTGCCGACCGCGTAGGTGGCGGAGCAGCCGCTGGTGCCACCGCCGCCGCCCGACGTCGTCGTGGTGGCGCTCACCGCGGCGGAGGCGGGGGAGACGTTCCCGGCGGCGTCCTGCGCGGTGACGGTGTACTGGTAGGCGGTGGCGGCGGAGAGTCCGGTGTCGGTGTAGCTGGTGGTCGTCACGGTGGCGACCTTGGTGCCGTTGCGGTACACCGCGTAGCCCGTCACGCCGGCCGGGTCGGTGGAGGCCGTCCAGCTGAGCGACACGCTGCTGCTGGTGGTGCCGGTGACGGTCAGCCCGCTCGGCGCGGTCGGGCCGGTGTTGCCGCCGGTGCTGCCGAACGCCGGGTAGGCGTTCTGCACGAGCTGCCGGAACTGGACGGGGAACCACTGCCCGGCCGGGATGTTGGAACCGGGGATGGCGTCGGTGGGGTAGGTGTTGCCGTTCCCGTCGCTCTGGGTGCCGTTCGGGTCGCAGTGCGGGTCGCCGTGGGGGTGGGAGGCGTCCGGGTAGTCGCCGTCGGACTCGCCCGGCGGCTTGACCCAGAGGAACGCGATGATCGGGTTGCCCGCGCCGTACGGCAGGGACTGCGGACGGGCGCCGATGCCCGCGCCGTTGATGTTGCACCAGTCGCCGCGGAAGGGCTTCTGGTCGACCTTGTTGGCCGCGACGTACGCGTCCACCGTGGTGGGGCTGGAGTTGAGCGCCGTGGGCCGGGCGGAGCCGCCCCAGCCGTTGCGCGAGGTGTCGACCAGCATGCCGATGCTGCTCGGGAACCCGTTGGACACCAGGGTGGAGTACATCGCGGTGTCGTAGTGGTACTCGTCGAACGCGGGGTTGTACTGGTAGAAGTTGGCCGACTTGAGCGGCTGCCCGCCGACGGTGAGGTCGGGGTTGGTCAGGAACGGCTCGGCCAGCGGCGTGGTGTTGGCGGTGTCGCTGATGAAGCCGTCGACGCTCGCGAACCCGGCGGTGGTGGCCTGGGCGACCTTCGCGTACTCCTTGCCCGCCGGCACCATGTTGTTGGACCAGCCGAGCCAGCCCGCGTGGCCGATGTCCAGGTAGTTGTACACGTTGGGGATCGCGTGCAGCTTGTTGAGCGTGTACTCGACGCCCGATTCGTAGAACGGGGTGGCCGTGGCGCAGGCCGGCTTGGACTGGTTGGTCACGGCGTTGGGCAGCGAGTCCGGCTCGATGACGGCCGCGATCCGGATGCCGGCGTACTTCGGGTTGGCCAGGACGGCCGCGATCGGGTCGATGTACTGCGTCTCGTACGTGGTCAACCCGGCTGCGGTGGCGGGGAGTTCGCCGTTGGAGGCGATGGCGGCGCAGTCCCGTCCCGGCAGGTCGTAGACGACGACCTGGAAGACGACCGGCGTGGTGCCGCCCTGCTGCTGGGCCAGTGCGTGGTCCAGGTGGGCCTGGAGGCCGAGGTGGGTGGCGTCGCCGGCGATCGCGCCGATGTGGTCCATCCAGACGGCGGTGGGGTTGGCGGCGACCTGGGATTCCAGAGCGCCCAGGGAGCCGCCGTCGGCGGAGGCCTGGGCCTTGACCTCGGCCGCGTAGTCGGGGTTGAGGTAACCGGTGGCACCGGCGAACGGGTTGGCGACGTGGTCGGCGGCGGCTCGTGCGGGGGTTGCGGGGGCGGCGTGTGCCGAGGCGGCGGCTCCGATGCTCGGCAGCAGGCCGGTGGCGCCGAGCAGCGTGGCGGCCGCTGCCGTGCGCAGGCGACGCAGGACGGGATGGGGCACGTCCGGGTCCTTTCGGATGGGTGGGGAGTCCTGACGGGATCGCTGAAATCGGGGTGGGAACGCGTCCACTTGGGGCCGCGGCGATCCCCTCCACATCAAGCCAGGGACCGAGAAACGCCGTCAATAGTCGCGGGAGCGCTCCCACAAGCCGCTGTAACTTACACGCCGCAGAGCCGGGCGGCCCGGCGGCCCCGGGTCCCCGTTCCGCGCTGGTCGCCGCCGTGCTCCCGCCCCGGCGGGCCCGCCGGCAGGCACCGCCGGGCCCTGCGGGCGCTTCCCAAGCCGGGCGTGCCACTTCACGATGACGCCACACCTCCGTCCGCCGCGCAGCCCCCACCCGCGCGGCGGTACCCCACCCATCTGGAGGACGTACATGCGACGCAAAGCCCTGCGCTTCAGGGGCAACCGGCTCACCATCACCGCGACGGCCACCGCACTCGCCCTGATCGCCGCGGCGGGCGGCTCCCTCACCGTACCCACCGCAGCGGCGGCCACCGGCCTTTCCTGCAACGTGAGTTACGCCGTCGGCAACGACTGGGGCAGCGGCTTCACCACCAACGTCACCATCACCGACACCGGCACCACCGCCATCAACGGCTGGACCCTCGGCTACTCCTACTCCGGCAACCAGACCCTCCAGAACGGCTGGAACGGCAACTGGACCCAGAGCGGACAGGCCGTCACCGTCACCAACCCCGGCTACGCCACCACCATCAACCCCGGCGGCGCCTACACCACCAGCGCCAACTTCTCCTACAGCGGCACCAACACCGCCCCCACCGCCTTCACCGTCAACGGCACCCCCTGCCGCGGTGCCAACCAGCCACCGACCGTCTCGCTCACCTCTCCCACCGCCGGGCAGACCTTCACCCCGGGCTCCACCGTGACGGTGTCCGCCACTGCGGCCGACGCCGACGGCACCGTGGCGAAGGTCGACTTCTACGCCTCGACCTCGGCCGGCTCCAACACCCTGATCGGCACGGCCACCACCGCGCCGTACAGCATCGACTGGGCGAACGTGGCGGCGGGCGACTACTCCGTCACCGCCGTGGCCACCGACGACGCCGGCGCCACCACGACCTCCACGCCGGTCGCGATCAAGGTGGCCGGTCCGAGCGTCCTGGTCAGCCCGGCCTCGCTCGCCGTCCAGCAGGGCGGCACCGGCACCTTCACCGTCGCGCTCTCCCAGGCGCCGAGCGCCAACACCACGGTGACGGCCGCCCGTTCGGGCAGCGACTCGGACCTCAGCCTCACGTCCGGGGCCTCCCTCACCTTCACCCCCGCCAACTGGAACGTCCCGCAGACCGTCACCGTCGCGGCCGGCACCGACGCCGCGCAGGTCGGCGGCACCGCCACCTTCACCGCCTCCGCGACCGGCTTCGGCTCGGGCGCCGTCACGGTGACCGAGGCGGCCAAGACCTCCGGCTACGACCGGTACTTCCTGGACCTCTACAGCAAGATCAAGAATCCGGCGAACGGGTACTTCAGCCCGCAGGGCATCCCGTACCACGCGGTGGAGACCCTGATCGTCGAGGCCCCCGACTACGGCCACGAGACCACCTCCGAGACGTACAGCTACTGGCTGTGGCTGGAGGCGGACTACGGCCGCGTCACCGGCGACTGGACGGGCTTCAACAACGCCTGGACGAGCCTGGAGACCAACCTGATCCCCAGCCACGCCCAGCAGCCGGGCCAGAGCGCCTACAACCCGGCCAAGCCCGCCCAGTACGGCCCCGAGAAAGCCCAGCCGGACCAGTACCCGGCCAAGCTGAACGCCGGCGTGCCGGTCGGCAGCGACCCGCTCTCCGCCGAGCTGAACAGCGCCTACGGCAGCGCGGACGTGTACGCCCCGGCCTGGCTGCTGGACGCCGACAACAAGTACGGCTTCGGCCAGTGCGAGGACGGCACCAGCAAGCCCAGCCTGATCAACACCTTCCAGCGCGGCCCGGAGGAGTCGGTCTGGGAGACGGTGCCGCAGCCCGACTGCGACCTCTTCAAGTACGGCAACAGCGGCTCCGGCTTCCTCAGCCTGTTCAACGACGGCGGCGGAAACTACAGCAAGCAGTACAAGTACACCGACGCGCCCGACGCCGACGCCCGGCTGGTCCAGGCCGCCTACTGGGCCGAGCAGTTCGCCAAGTCGCAGGGCAAGAGCGCGGCCATCACCACGACCCTGGCCAAGGCCGCCAAGCTCGGCGACTACCTGCGCTACTCGCTCTACGACAAGTACTTCAAGCAGGCGGGCAACTGCCTCGGCTCCACCGCCTGCCCGGCCGGCACCTCCAAGGCGAACGAGCAACTCGGCCTGCTCACCTGGTACTTCGCCTGGGGCGGGGCGGCCGACGGCGGCTGGTCGTGGCGGATCTCCGGCTCCACCGCCCACCAGGGCTACCAGAACCCGATGGCCGCCTGGGTGCTCGCCAACGACCCCGGCCTGAAGCCGCTCTCGCCGAGCGGCGCCACCGACTGGGCGGGCAGCCTGGACAAGCAGCTCCAGTTCTTCCAGTGGCTGCAGTCCACCGAGGGCGGCATCGCCGGCGGCGCCACCAACAGCTGGGGCGGGAACTACGGTGACGACGCGGTGCCGCCGGCCGGCGACCCGACCTTCTACGGCCTGTACTACGACTGGCAGCCCGAGTACCACGACCCGGCCTCCAACCAGTGGTTCGGGTTCCAGACCTGGTCGATGGAGCGGTTCGCCGAGTACTACTACACCACCGGCGACACCCGGGCGAAGGCCATCCTCGACAAGTGGGTCCCGTGGGCGATGTCCGTCGCCAAGGCCGACCCGGCCACCGGCACCCTCACCACCCCCGACAAGCTCTCCTGGACGGGCGCGCCCGATACCTGGAGCGCCACCAGCCCCGGTGGCAACGCCGGCCTGCACGTCACCGCGAGCGGCACCGCCACCGACGTCGGCGTGGCCGGCTCGCTCGCCAAGACCCTCTCGTACTACGCGGCCAAGTCCGGCAGCAGCAGCGCCCGGACGTTCGCCCAGAACATCCTGGACACCCTCCACGCCAAGTACACCGACGGCCTGGGCTACTCGGCCGCCGAGACCCGCACCGACTACAGCCGCTTCACCCAGGCGTACTCGCCGACCACCCACCAGGGCCTCTACGTCCCGCCCGGCTGGACCGGCACCTACCCGGACGGCACCAAGATCAGCTCGTCCAGCACCTTCCTGTCCATCCGGCCCTGGTACACCAACGACCCGCAGTGGTCGAAGGTGCAGAGCTACCTCGACGGCGGTGCCGCGCCGGTGTTCACCTACCACAGGTTCTGGGCCGAGGCGGACATCGCCACCGCCTTCGACACCTTCGCCCAGCTGTTCCCGACGGTGAACCCGGGCAGTTGAGCAGACCCCGGCCCCGGCACCGGGGGCGCCGGCGGGGGGCGGGCGGGGGGCCCCCCCCGGCCGCAGCCCGGGGCCCCGGGTTTAGCAAAAAACTCGGAAAATTATAACACGCGAGTGAGT
>NZ_JBHWGV010000016.1:54485-55978 GCF_042732955.1 Kitasatospora sp. NPDC059747
GCGTGTGCCCGCGCGCGCGCCCGGCGCGTCTGCCCCCCCCCCCCCCCCGCGCCCGGGGCGCGGGGGGGGGGGCCGCCCGCGGGCCCACGACCGTGCCGACTGCCTGGCCGCCGGTTTTCCGAAACATCGTCGAAACTTTCAACCACGTATTGACGGGTCCCGCACACACCGAGTTATCTGGCCACGGGAGCGCATCCCCACCGGGCGCCGTTCTGTCGGACGGCCGCCGCAGCGCTCCTGTTCCCGAACCGACGGTGCCACCGCCGTCATCGCTCGTGCGCCACGACCCGCCGGTATCGCGGGTGTGCGCCTCCCCCTGGAGCGACATTGGAGGGCGACCATGCCTCTCGGAAAGATCCTGATCAGGATTCACCACACCTGGGCCGCCGTGGTGGTCCTGGCGCTGGTGCTCGCGGCCGGCGTGACGGCCGCGACGCCCCCGGCCACGGCGGCCGGCGGCACGTTGAAGGCGGCGGCGCAGGCGGACGGCCGGTACTTCGGCACCGCCCTGACGGACGGCGACCTCGGGGTCGGCGGTGAAACCGCCGTCGCCGGTGCGCAGTTCGACATGCTGACCCCGGGCAACGAGATGAAGTGGGACACCACCGAGCCGGCTGCCGGCTCGTACGATTTCGGGCCCGGTGACCAGCTCGTGCAGTTCGCCCGGGCACACGGCATGCGGGTGCGCGGCCACAACCTGGTGTGGCAGAACCAACTTCCCTCCTGGGTGTCGAACCTGCCGCTGAGCCAGGTTCGCTCCGCCATGGAGGCGCACATCACCACCGAGGCCACCCACTACAAGGGACAGGTCTACGCCTGGGACGTGATCAACGAGCCGTTCAACGGCGACGGCTCCCTCGTCCCCGACGTGTTCTACCGGGCGATGGGAACGGACTACCTCGCCGACGCGCTGCGTACCGCGCACGCCGCCGATCCCGGGGCGAAGCTCTCCGCCCTCGGCGGTTCGAGCACCGGCGGTGGTGGCGGCACGACGGGAGAGTTGCACGCGGTCGGTGCCGGCAAATGCCTGGACGTGCCGAACAGTTTGACCGCGGCGGGCACCCAGGTGCAGATCTACAGCTGCTGGGGCGGCACCAACCAGATCTGGACGCACACCTCCGCCGACCAGCTGAGCGTCTACGGCGGCGCCGGCCGGATGTGCCTGGACGCCTCCGCGCAGGGCACGGGCTCCGGCACCAAGGTGGTCGTCTAGCCGTGCAACGGTCAGACGAACCAGCAGTGGCACGTGAACACGGACGGCACCGTCACCGGTGTCCAGTCCGGCCTGTGCCTGGACGTGTCTGGCGCCTCCACCGCCGACGGCACCCTGGCCCAGCTGTGGAGCTGCAGCGGCCGCAGCAACCAGCAGTGGACGCTCGGCTGACACCGAACGGGTGCGGCCGGACGGCACCGGGGCTCCGGGACCGTCCGGGCCCACTGCGCCCGCGACGAATCCCCCCGCCCCCACCGCGGGAAGGTACCACCCTGGGCCG
>NZ_JBHWGV010000016.1:55988-69603 GCF_042732955.1 Kitasatospora sp. NPDC059747
TCTTTCTAATCGATTCTACACACTACCTTGTGTGCGCTCTGTCTCTCGTGGTCACGTTCTCCCAGCCCACCCAAATGCGCCCGCGACTAATCCCCCCGCCCCCACCGAGGGAAGGAAGCACCATGCGCCGTGCGCTCCCCAAGCTGTCCCTGCTCCTGGCCCCCGCACTCGCCGGCCTGCTGGTTGCGGTCCACCCCGGCACCGCGTACGCCGCCGACCCCACCACCATGACCGGCGGCTTCTACGTCGACCCGGACTCCAGCGCGCAGCAGTGGCTCAACGCCAACCCCGGCGACGGCCGCGCCCCCGCCATCCGGTCGTCGATCGCCGACGTGCCGACGGCGCGTTGGTTCGGCAACTGGAGCGGCACCATCGGGACGGCGACCGGGTCCTTCGTCGGAGCCGCGGCCGCCCGCGGCAAGCTGCCGATCCTGGTGGCGTACAACATCCCCGACCGGGACATCTGCGCCGGGCAGTCCGGCGGCGGCGCGGGCTCCGGCGCCGCCTATGCCAGCTGGATCGCGGCGTTCGCCGACGGCATCGGCAACCGGCCGGCGGTGGTCGTCCTCGAACCCGACTCGCTGGGAGACGAGAGCTGCATGACACAGACTCAGATCTCCGAGCGCAACGCCCTGCTGCGCAACGCCATCGCGCAGTTCAACGCCAAGGCCCGGAACACCTGGGTCTACCTCGACGCCGGCAACCCCGCCTGGCTGAGCGCCGAGACCATGGCCGAGCACCTGGCCGCGGCCGGTGTGCGCGGCGCCCACGGGTTCTCCCTCAACGTGTCCAACGTCTACCCCACCGCGCAGAACACGGCGTACGGCGACGCCGTCAACGCGGTCCTCGGGGCGGCGAAGGGGTTCACCAAGCCGTACGTGATCGACACCAGCCGCAACGGCAACGGATCCGACGGCACCTGGTGCAACCCGGCGGGGCGCAGGATCGGCACACCCACGCGGGCCGGTGGCGGCGCCGAGATGCTGCTGTGGATCAAGGCGCCCGGCGAATCCGACGGCAACTGCGGCACCGGCACCGGATCGACCGCCGGACAGTTCCTGCCGCAGGTCGCCTACAACCTGGTCTACGGCTACTGAGACGAGGAACCGACACGACGACGATGCAGGGGAAGCCGCCCCGCCGCGGCTTCCCCCCACGCCGTTATCCGAACAGGCGTCGCTGGATCTCCCGGCGGTAGTCCTCCAGCGTCCGGTCGAGGTGCACCGCCGTGGCGGCGGCCGCCTCGTCGGGTCGGCCGTCGCGGATGGCCCGGTAGATCGCCTCGTGCTCCTCGACCGCGGCCTTGGTGCCTTCGCTGAGCACGTCGTGGATGCCGATGGCGCTGGACTGGCGCTGCAGCCGGCGCGCGTCGCGCACGGCGCTGAGCAGGAAGGTGTTGTGTGCGGCGGTGGCCACGGCCGTGTGGAAGTCGTCGTCCGCCTGGTTGAACACGTCGACCTGGCCGTGGACGAACCCGTGCCGGCACTGCTGCATGGCGACCTCGATGGTGCGCAGCTCGGCGGGTGTGGCCCGGGTGGCCGCCAGGCTGCTCGCGGCCGTCTCCTGGACCTTGCGGAACTCGAAGAGCATGAGGACGTGGTCGAGGTCGACGGGGCGGAAGAAGCCGCCCCAGCGGCTGGTGATGAGCATGCCCTCGTCGTCCGCGACGAACAGGCCGCGCCCCTTGTGCGCCCGGACGCGGCCGAGGGCCGAGAGGATCTTCACGGCTTCCCGCACCACGGCCCTGCTGGTGTTCAGCGTCTTGGCGAGATCGTGCTCCGTGGGCAGCCGGTCGCCCGCCACCAGGCGCGCCTCGGCGATGTACTCGAGGATCTGCTCCGACACGATCTCGTACCCGGGCCGGTAGTCCCGGCGCTCCTCGCCCGCGCCGTTCGCCGCTGCCGCGACAGCGGGGGAGGCCTGCGGGGGCATGGCCGTTCCGGTCGTGGGCGTGTCGTTCATCTGTCCTGCCTCCGTGTGACTGGCGCGAGGGGCGACTGATCGCGGTGGAGCCGACTCATCGTAGCGCAGACAATCATAAGTCGTACTCATTTGGCGAGGGGGGCTGGCGAGGACCTGCGGATAAAAAGGGACAAATACGGGCTCTCTTCGCACGAGTAAGCCCTGGCAGTGCACCGGCGGTCCGAAATTGCCGCGAATAAGGCTGCGCGGACCCTTGACGGTCGTCTCGATAGGGCGGCTAATTTATCCGGCGAGGGCGGCAACGGAACGGCGGCCCTCGCGGTACCGACGCCCGAGCCGGACGGCCCGGCGTCGCCCCACCCCCACCTCCCGACCTGTTCGGGGCCTCTGCAGTGGAGTCGCTCATGACCGTCAACAAGCCTCCGGTCGGCCGGGAAGCAGTGTCCGGCAAGAGACGAGCGGTGCTGCTCGCAGCCTGCGCGGCGACCCTGGTGATGACCGTGGCCGCCTGCGACAGCAGCTCTCCCGCGAAGACCACCAAGGACGGCTTCGCCCAGGCGGCGCAGACCGACGGAGCGCTGACCGTCTGGGTCGACGCGACCCGGGTGGCCGCCGCGAAGCAGTACCAGGAGCTGCACCCCGAGGTGAAGCTGGACATCGTCACCTACGACGGCGATGCCAACGGCTCGAACTACCTCCAGACCAAGGTCCAGCTCTTCAACCGGACCGGCAAGGGCTGGCCCGACGTCGTCTTCAGCTCCCAGAACAACGAGGCGACCTGGGCGGTCGACGCGGGCTTCGCGGCGCCGCTCGACAAGGGCCTGGTCCCGGCGGACACCCTGAGCAGCTTCGCCAAGGGCGCCAACGACGTGTGTACGGTCAACGGCACCGTCTACTGCCTGCGCAACGACCTCTCGCAGGCGGTGCTCTGGTACAACGCTCCGCTGATGCAGCAGTTCGGCTACACCGTCCCCAAGACCTGGGAGGAGTACCAGCAGCTGGGTGAGAAGGTGGCCGCCGAACACCCCGGCTACCTGGTGGGCGACGCGGGCGACTCCTTCACCCCCGAGATCTACCTCTGGGCGAGCAAGTGCGGGGCCAACCACATCACCGGTCCCAAGGCCGTCTCGGTGAACACCACCGGTGAGAACTGCACCAGGATGGCCACGCTCATGGACGGGCTGATCAAGAACAAGTCCATGTCCATCAGCGGCGTCTTCAGCACCGACTTCGCCAAGAACGAGGCCGACAAGGTGCTGCTCATGCCCGGCCCGGCGTGGTTCGGCGGCGCGGTGTTCAAGGACACCCTCAAGACCCCGGACAAGACGATCGGGGTGGCCCCGATCCCCCAGTGGCAGGGCGACTCCGAGCCGGCCACCGGCAACGTCGGCGGCGGCACCTGGCTGGTGTCCCAGCACTCCACCCACCTCAAGGCGGCCACCGACTTCCTGAAGTGGGTCACCACCGACAACGCCTACCAGGGCGAGAAGTCCCCGGGCTTCCCGGCCTACGCGCCCGCCGCCGAGGACTGGCTGAAGGCGCAGGCCGCCTCGGGCTACCTCGTCGGGGACCTCGGCGCCCTCAAGGACGCCTCCTCCCAGGTGTGGCCGGGCTGGGGCTCGGGCCAGTTCAGCCAGGAGGGGATCTGGGCCGCCACGGTCAAGCCCGGCCTGACCCAGGGGCAGACCATCACCTCCCTGCTGCCCGCCTGGCAGGACTCGATCGTCAAGCACGCCGAGTCGTACGGATACAAGGTCTCGTCGTGACCGTCACCTCCTCCCCGGCCGGAACCGGGCCGGCCTGGCCTTCGTGGCCGGCTACGCCGTCCTGCTGATCGCCTTCGGTGTCCTGCCGATCGGCTACGCGGTCTACTTCGCCTTCACCGACGCGGGGGGCACGTTCACCGGCTTCTCGAACTTCGTCACCACGGCGCAGGACTTCCGGTTCGTGGACGCGATCGGCCACGTGGCGCTCTACCTCCTGTTCTGGCTCGTCTCGCTGGTGGTGTTCGTGGTGGCGCTGGCGCTGCTGCTGCACCGCCTGGCGGCGGGGCCGATCGGCCGGACGCTCCGCTTCCTCTACTACGTCCCCGGGGCACTGGCGGGCGCCGCGAGCGTGCTGGTGTGGCTGTTCATGCTCGACCCGACGGTCAGCCCGGTCAGCTCCCTGCTGGAGGCGCTCGGGTTCGGCACCTTCGGCGAGGTCATCGCGCCGGGCAACCTGCCGGTGCTGTTCACGGTCATCGCGTTCTGGACCGGGGCGGGCGGCTGGATCGTGGTCATGTACGGCGCGCTCAACAACATCCCGCAGGACGTCCTGGAAGCCGCGCGGATCGACGGCGCCGGCGCCTGGCAGACCGCCTGGCACGTGCAGATCCCCATGCTGCGCAAGTGGATCGTCTACATGGTGATCCTCGCGTTCGCGGGTGGCGCCCAGCTCTTCGTCGAGCCGCAGCTGCTCTCGCTCGCCAGCGTGGGCGTGGCCGGCCGTGACTACTCCCTCAACCAGCTGACCTACGACTTCGCCTTCCAGATGAACGACATCAACGGCGCCGCCGCGGTCTCGATGGAGCTCCTGGTCGTCAGCGTCTCGGCCGCCGGCTTCTTCGTCGCACGGTCGGGATTCTTCGATGCCGACTGAGACCCCCGCCACTCGAGTCGCCGCCACGCCACGCACGGAACGGGAACCACGCGTCATGAGCCGAGCTCCACACCGGGCATCCCGGCGGGCACAGAGGCCCCTGTGGCACACGTCGTACCGGCTGCTGGCCGGCGCCGTCCTGGCGGTCTTCGCGGTGTTCTTCGTGCTGCCGGTGCTCTGGCTCGTCCTCGCGGCGACCAAGACGGACCAGCAACTGGTCCACGGCCACCCGCTCTCCTTCGGCTCCTGGCACGCGCTCAAGGCCAACTGGGACGCGCTGACGGCCTTCCAGGACGGGGCGATCCTCCAGTGGCTGGGCAACTCCGCCGTGTACGCGGTGATCTCCCTGGTCATCACGCTCTGCGTCTCGGTGCCGGCGGGATACGCGCTGGCCATGACCGAGTTCCGCGGCCGGCGCGTCCTGCTCGTCTCGACCCTCGTCGTGATGCTGATGCCGAGCGCCACGCTCGTGGTGCCGCTGTTCCTGGAGGTCAACGCGGCACACCTGATCGGCACCATGTGGTCGATCATCCTGCCGTACTCGTTCTACCCGTTCGGCGTGTACCTGACGTACATCTACTTCACCACCGCCGTGCCGAAGGACCTGCTGGCGGCCGCACGGATGGACGGCTGCTCCGAGTTCGGCGTCTTCCGGCACGTGGCACTGCCGCTGGCGACACCGGTCGTCGCGCTCGTGGGCTTCTTCAGCTTTGTCGCCAACTGGACCAACTACTTCCTGCCCTACGTGATGCTCCCCCAGGACGACCAGATGCCGATCCAGGTGGGCGTCGGCAACCTGCTCAGCAGCGTGCCGCAGTTCAACCCGACCGCCGGATCGCTCGCGATCGAGCGCCCGCAGCTGGCCCTCGCGACCCTCGTGGCCATCACCCCGGTCCTGGTCGTCTTCCTCTTCGCCCAGCGCTTCCTGGTCAGCGGGATGCTCGCCGGCGCCACCAAGGAATGACGCCCGTGCCGTCACCCCGATCGGAGATCCTCCCCATGTCCCCCAGCTCCACCGACCGTTCCCCGGGCGAGGACGCCGCAGCGTCCCCCGCCGAGATCCGGGCCGGGGTGCCGCTGCTGGAACCGCCCGGCTGGGCGGTGGCGCAGCGTGACCTGTTCGACCTGCTCGACCACGGCTGGCGCCGCTTCGCCCGCGACTTCACCGGCCCCGACGGCCGGCTGAACTACACCGGCCGGCTGACCACCCGGGACGGCGTCGACGACTTCTACGAGGTCTTCTTCAACTGGCCGCAGCTGTACCTCCTCGGCGGTGCCGACGACCTCCTGGCCGCCAGCGCGAAGCACTGGGAGGGAGTGACCAGGCACCTCACCGAACTGGACATGCTCCGCGACGAGTACGAGCGCGGCTACGACTGGTTCCACCAGGGCGAGAGCCTGCTCCTGCTCTACTTCCTGTGCATGGCCGACCCCGAGCGCTGGTCCGAGCGCGCCCTGCGGTTCGCCGACCTGTACGTCGACCCGGTCCACGGCAACTACGACCCCTCCCACCGCATCGTCACCCGTCCGCACAACGGCAGTGACCCGGACCGGCAGGGCGTGACCGACGGCGACGTCTACCCGTGGCTGCCGAAGGAGGCCGAGACCTACGGCTTCCCGCTCGAATGGCTCCCCGAGGCGCAGGACGGCCCGTACCCGCTCTCGGCGGACCCGCGGCTCGGGGCGCAGATGCGCGAGCGGATGGGCGTTGGCGACACCGCGGTCAACCTCGCCGTGGCCGGGCTGGTCCTCAACGCCTGGGTCCTCTCCGGCGAGCAGCGCTACCGCGACTGGATCGTCGACTACGTCGGCGCCTGGCGGGAGCGCACCGAGGCGAACGGCGGCCTCATCCCGGACAACGTCGCTCCGGACGGGGCGGTCGGCGGCCTGCTGGAAGGCCGCTGGTATGGCGGCCACTACGGCTGGTCCTGGCCGCACGGCTGGCACAGCGTGGGCCACGCGGCCTGCGTGGCGGCGCTGGCCGCGGCGGTGAGCACCGGGGACGACGACTACCTCTCGATGGTCGGCACCTCGCTCGACGCCGTGATCGCCCGGGCCAAGGTGATGCCGTTCAGCGAGTCGGACTCCAGCCTGCGGTCCAAGTGGGTGGTCGAGCTCGGCCCGGACGTCGACTCGCCGACGCCCCACCTCCCGTTCCGGCACAACGACTCGGGCTGGTTCGACTACAACCCGGTCACCCTGCCCGTGCCGATGGCGCTGTGGCACCACACGGCCTCGGACGCCGACCGCGCCCGGCTGGAGAAGCTGCGCGAGGCGGACGGCCTGGACTGGCGCACCGTGCGGCCGTTCCGGGCCAAGGAGGAGTCCGGGCACGAGAAGGCGTGGTTCGCCTTCCTCGCCGGTGACGACCCGGACTACCCCGAGCGGATCCTCGCCGCCGCCCAGGCGCAGGTCCGCCACCGCCTGCGGCGGATGGAGCGCTACCGCGACCTGGAGGTGGACGAGGCCGACATCCACGTGTGGCAGCAGTGCAACCCGGTCGCCACCGAGGCCCTCGTCCAACTGACCTGGGGCGGCCCCCAGGTGCTCTACAACGGCGGCCTCCAGCAGGCCCGGCTGCGCTACCACGACGCCCGGGCCCGCCGCGCCGGCCTGCCGGCGGACGTGGCCGCCCTGGTCACCTCCATCGACCCCGGGGCGACCACCGTCGAACTGGTGAACCTCTCGCCCGAGGCGGAGCGGACGGTGATCGTCCAGGCGGGCGCGCTCGCCGAGCACACCATCGCCTCGGTCCGGTACACGACCTGCGCGGACGAGGGCTGGATCGGCGACATGTACGACTACGGCCACACGGAGCCGGTGGTCGGCGAGTCGGAAGCGGCCTGCGACGGCGCGTTCCTGACCGTCCGGCTGCCCGCGTCCACGCGCATACGGATGACGCTCCGGCTCGAACTCCGCACCCGTACCCCCAGTTACCGCTCGCCGTTCGCCACCCCGGGCGACGCGTCGCACCCCGGTGGCGAGGAGGAATCCGCATGAAGCGCTTCGCCCAGACCATCAGGCTCCGGCCCGAGCACCGCGAGGAGTACCTCGAACTCCACTCCGCCGTCTGGCCCGGAGTCGAGGCGGCCCTCCACCGGGCGCGGATCCGCAACTTCGGCATCTTCCTCCACGGTGACGTGCTGTTCTCCTACTTCGAGTACCACGGCGAGGACTTCGAGGCCGACATGGCGGGCCTGGAGGCCGACCCCGTGACCCAGGAGTGGTGGCTGCTCACCGACCCCTGCCAGGAGCCCTGGCCCGATCGGGGCGACTCCCGCCAGTGGACGGAGCTCGCCGAGGTCTGGCACCTGAGCGAGCCCGGCGAGCACTCCGCCGAGTGACCCGCTCCACGCCCGACCGACCAGACCGGAGCCCCCAGTGACCTCCACCCCGCCGCCCGCGCTCATCGACTCCCACCACCACCTGTGGGACCTCGCCCAGCGGCCGCAAGCCTGGCTCGACGAGCCCGCCCTGACGTCGATCCGCCGCACGTTCACCCCCGACGATCTGCGCGCCACCGCCACCAGTACGGTGGCGGGCCGCAGGCTGCACCGCACGGTGGTCGTGCAGTGCGTGCCGGACGTCCCCGAGACCGAGGACCTGCTCGCGCTCGCCGCCCGGGAGCCGCTGATCGCGGCCGTGGTCGGCTGGGTGGACCTCACGTCCCCCGCGGTCGGTCACGAGCTCGACCGGCTGCTCGCCGGGCCGGGCGGCGGCTACCTCCGGTCGCTGCGCAGCCTGGTGCAGGGCGAGACGGACCCGGAATGGCTGCAACGCCCCGACGTCGAACGCGGGTTGGCGGCGGTCCGGGACCGCGGGCTCGGCTACGACGTGCTCGTCCGCAGCCACCAGCTCGACCAGGCGAGCCGGCTCGCCGAACGCCTCCCGGACCTGCCCCTGGTGCTCGACCACGCGGGCAAGCCGGACCTCGCCGGCCGCGAACTGGAGGACTGGGAGCGCCGGTTGCGCCGGCTGGCCGGGCATCCCCAGGTGGTCTGCAAGGTGTCGGGGCTGATCACCGAGGCCGACCACGAGGCCTGGACCACCGCCGACATCCGCCCGGCGTGGGACGTCCTGCTGAGCGCCTTCGGCCCCGACCGGCTGATGTTCGGCTCGGACTGGCCGGTGGCGAACCTCGCCGGAGGCTGGAACCGCTGGGCCGAGACCGTGGACGAACTGCTCGACGGATGTTCCGCCGACGAGACCTCGGCGATCCTCGCGGGCACCGCGACCGCCTTCTACCGCCTCGCCCCCCACTCGTAACCCGTACCGAAGAGACCTTGGAATCACCATGACGCTTGCTGTCCGATATACAGCCGCCCGCACGCTGGACACGGCTCCGTCCGAGCCGTCCGAGCCCGGTCCCGGAGAGGTGCTGCTGGCGCCCGCCTACGTGGGGATCTGCGGTACCGACCTCCACATCTTCCACGGCGACATGGACGCCCGCGTCGCCGCGCCGGCCGTCCTGGGCCACGAGATGTCCGGCCGGGTGGTGCGGGTCGGTGCCGGCGTGGAGGGCTGGCAGGCCGGGGACGCGGTGACGGTGATGCCGCTGCGCTGGGACGACACCTGCCCGGCCTGCCTGAGTGGCCATCAGCACGTGTGCCAGAACCTGGACTTCATCGGCATCGACTCGCCGGGTGCGATGCAGCAACGCTGGACGGTCCCCGCCGACACGCTGATCCGGCTGCCGGGCTCTCTCGCTCTGGACCGGGCCGCGCTGGTGGAGCCCACCGCGGTGGCTGTGCACGACGTCGGCCGGGCCCAGGTGCAGGCCGGTGAGCGGGTCGTCGTCGTGGGCGGCGGGCCGGTCGGCATCCTGATAGCGCTGGTGGCCCGGGCGGCCGGGGCCGAGGTCCGGGTGGTGGAGCTGAGCGCCCACCGGCGGAAGCTGGCCGAGGAGTTGGGGCTCGTCACGCTGGACCCGGCCGCCGAGGACGTGGCCGGGGCCGTGCAGGAGTGGACCGGGGGCGCGGGCGCGGAGGTCGCCTTCGAGGTGTCCGGTGCGGCGGGCGGGGTCGACACCGCGGTCGAGGTGCTGGGCGTGCGCGGCCGGCTGTGCCTGGTGGCGATCCACCCCCGGCCCCGCGAGGTGAACCTGCACCGCTTCTTCTGGCGTGAACTCACCCTGGTGGGCGCCCGGTTGTACGACCGCTCCGACTTCGAGCGGGCGGTGGCGCTGGTCGCCGACGGCACGATCCCGGCCGAGAAGCTGATCAGCAAGGTCGTGCCGCTCACCGAGGCCCCCGCGGCGTTCGAGGCCCTGGAGGGCGGCGGCGACGTGATGAAGATCCTCGTGGACTGCACCGACGACACCCGGGGGGTCGCCGAATGAACGCCTTCGATCTGACCGGCAGGCTCGCCGTCGTCACGGGAGCCCGGCGCGGCATCGGCCGGGCCATGGCCCGCGCACTCGCCGAAGCCGGCGCGGACGTCATCGGCGTCAGCGCCAACCTGGAGGAGTCCGGCAGCGAGGTCGAGAAGGACGTCCTGGCCGCGGGCCGCAGTTTCGAGGCGATCCGCACCGACTTCGCCGACCCGGACGCGGTGCGGGCCCTGGGTGAGGACCTCGCGGACCGCGAGCGTCCGGTGGACATCCTGGTCAACAACGCCGGCACCATCCGCCGCGCCCCGGCCGCCGAACACCCGGAGGCGGACTGGGACCTGGTGCTCCAGGTCAACCTGACCGCGCAGTTCGCGCTGACCCGCGCGGTGGGCGCGGCGATGGTGGCCCGCGGCCGGGGGAAGGTCATCTTCACGGCGTCCCTGCTGAGCTTCCAGGGCGGCATCACCGTCCCCGGCTACACCGCCGCCAAGCACGGCGTCGCCGGTCTGACCAAGGCGCTGGCCAACGAGTGGGCCGGGCGCGGCGTCAACGTCAACGCCATCGCGCCGGGCTACATCGCCACGGACAACACCCAGGCGCTGCAGGACGATCCGGTGCGCAGCAGGGCGATCCTGGAGCGGATCCCGGCCGGACGCTGGGGACAGGCCGACGACCTGGCCGGCGCCACCGTCTTCCTGGCCTCGGACGCCGCCGCCTACGTCCACGGCACGATCCTTCCCGTCGACGGCGGATGGCTGGGCCGATGAGCGAGCGAAGCGAGATGGGCACATGAGCGAACGAAATGAGGTGGGCGCATGAGCGAGCGAAGCGAGCTCAGCATCAAGAGCAGCGCGTGGGCGAATGCCCCCGTCGAGCGAAGCGAGATGGGCGCATGAGCGAGGATCTGGTCACCGTGCTGGACGGCGCACGCATCATGCCGGTACTGACCGTGCGCGACCCGGCCACGGCCGCCCCGCTGGCCGACGCGCTCGCGTCGGGCGGCGCCCGGTGCGCCGAGGTCACCTTCCGCACCTCGGACGCCGAGCAGGCGCTCAAGGTGATGGCGGCCCACGGAGGCCTGGCCGTGGGTGCGGGCACCGTGGTCACCCCGGAGCAGGCGGAGCGGGCCGTGGCGGCCGGGGCCCGCTTCGTGGTGTCCCCGGGCTACGACGAGGAGGTCGTGGCGAAGTGCCGGGAGCTGGGGGTCCCCGTGGTGCCCGGCATCGCCACCGCCACCGAGTTGATGCGCGCCCTGCGGGACGGCCTCGACACCGTCAAGGTCTTCCCCGTCGAATCCATCGGCGGCCTGCGCACGCTCCGCGCGCTCGCGGCGCCCTTCCCACGCGTGCGCTTCGTGCCGACCGGCGGGATCGGTGCCGACCAGTTGCCCGGATACCTCGCCGAGCGCGCGGTCCTCGCCGTCGGCGGCAGCTGGATGGCGACGCCCGCGCACCTGGACCGCGGGGACTACCCGGAGATCCGTCGCCTGACGGCCGAGGCCGTGCGGGTGGGTGCGCCGTGACCGATGTGGTGGCGCTCGGCGAGGTCATGCTGCGCCTCGACCCGGGGGAGGGGCGGATCAGCACCGCCCGTACCTTCCGCGTGTGGGAAGGGGGCGGCGAGTACAACGTCGTGCGCGGGCTGCGCCGGTGCTTCGGCCTTCGGACGGCCGTCGTCACCTCGCTCGCCGACAACGCGGTGGGCCGGCTCGTCGAGGACCTGGTCCTGCAGGGCGGGGTCGACACCTCGCTGATCCGCTGGGTGCCCGACGACGGCATCGGGCGCAGCGCGCGCAACGGCCTGAACTTCGTCGAGCGGGGCTTCGGCATCCGTGGCGCACTCGGCGTCAGCGACCGCGCCCACACGGCCGCGTCCCAGCTGCGCAAGGGGGACGTCGACTGGGACGCGGTCTTCGCGGCGGGGGTGCGCTGGTTCCACACCGGCGGCATCTTCGCCGGCCTGTCCGACACCACCGTCGACGTCGCCGAGGAGGCGATGACGGCCGCCCGCCGCCACGGTGTCACCGTCTCGTACGACCCCAATTACCGCCCGAGCCTCTGGGCCGGCCGCGGGGGGCCGGAGCGGGCCCGGGAGACCGACCTGCGGCTCGCCCGGCAGGCCGACGTCGTCGTGGGCGCCCTGGGGATGGCGGGCCGGCACCCCGGCGCCGAGCGCTTCGGCGCCGACGAGGTGCCGGACGCGCTCGCCTCGGTGGCCGGGCTGCTCCCCGGGGCGCGGGTGCTGGCGACGACCCTCCGCGAGGTCCCGTCGGCCGGGGTGAACGACTGGGGCTCGGCGGCGTGGTCGGCGGAGACCGGTCACGTCGCCGGCCCCCGGATGCCCGGCCTGCACGTCCTGGACCGCATCGGCTCCGGGGACGGCTTCGCGGCAGGTCTGATCCACGGCCTGCTCGCCGGTGCCCCGCTGGAGCGCGCCCTCGCCTACGGCACAGCCCTCGGCGCCCTCACCATGACGACGCCCGGTGACGTCGCCATGGCCTCGCTCGCCGAGGTCGAGGCGCTGGTCGCGGGAGCCTCCGCCGCCGTCCGCCGCTGACCGGCGTCCCCACCCGCACCGACAGGGAGCAGCTCTTGCGCCTCCGGAAGATCCGGCACACACCGGTCGCGGTCACCGAACTCGGTTTCGGCGGCGCGGTGATCGGCAACCTGTACGACGTCACCCCGGAATCCGACGCCCGGGCCGCGATCGACGCGGCCTGGGCGTCGGGCATCCGGTACTTCGACACCGCACCCCACTACGGCCTCGGCCTCTCCGAACGGCGCCTCGGCGCCGCTCTGCGGGACCGTCCCCGGGAGGAGTACGTCGTCTCCTCGAAGGTGGGCCGGCTGCTGGTCCCCAACGGGCAGCCGCGCGGGGCCGATACCGAGGGCTTCGCCGTTCGCGACGACCTGCGCCGCCAGTGGGACTTCAGCCGCGACGGGGTGCTCCGCTCCATCGGGGACACGCTCCGGCGCACGGGCCTGGACCGGTTGGACGTCGTCTACCTGCATGACCCCGACGACCACTGGGAGCAGGCCGCCCAGGAGGCCGTGCCTGCGCTCGTCGACCTGCGCGACCAGGGGGTGATCGGCGCCGTCGGGGTCGGCATGAACCAGTCGGCGATGCCGGCCCGCTTCCTGCGCGAGACCGACCTGGACGTCGTGATGCTCGCCGGGCGCTACACCCTGCTCGACCAGTCGGGGCTGGACGACGTCCTTCCCGCGGCGCGGGACCTGGGCCGGAGCGTCGTCGCGGTCGGCGTGTTCAACTCCGGCCTGCTCGCCCGGGACAGGCCCGCGCTCGGCATGAAGTACGACTACCGGGACGCCCCGGCGGGCCTCGTCCGCCGGGCTTCGGCCATCGCCGAGGTCTGCGAGCAGCACGGCACCACCCTGCCCGCCGCCGCGATCGCCTTCCCGTACACCCATCCCGCCGTCGTCAACGTCACCCTGGGCATGCGGGACCGCGCACAGGTCGAACGCAACGCGGAGCTCCACCGCGGGCCCGTCCCCGCGGCTCTCTGGGAGCACCTCCGGGCCGAGGGCCTGATCCGGTCGGACGTCCCGGTCCCGGCTGCGGGCTGATCCCGCGAATCCGGCCGAGGGGGGACCCCCCCCCCCGGGGGGTGGGGGGCGGGGGGGTTGGGGTGGTTCGTGGTGGGGGGGGAGGTGGGGCACGCCTCCTACTGCCGCACCTGCCTGGAGCGGCTGACCGGCGTACGGC
>NZ_JBHWGV010000016.1:69613-107546 GCF_042732955.1 Kitasatospora sp. NPDC059747
CCGCGGGGCGGTGGCCGTGACCGGTGGGTCCCGCCGGGACGCGCCCGGGGCTTCCCCCCGGCATGCCGCCCGAGGCGTCCCCCGGACCCATTCGTGAAGGGGACGGGCTTCCGCCTTACCGTGGTGCCCGGTGGGGCGTCACGCTGTCACCGCGTCACTGGACCGTCCAGGCCTGGTTGGACTGGTTCAGGGGCATCCACTGGTCGACGGCGGCTCCGTTGGTCGTCGATCCGCTGCTCACCTCCAGGACCTGCCGGCTCTCGTAGTTGCGGATGAGGTAGCCGCCGCCGGTCGGCTCGAAGTACCAGAGCTGGTTGTTGCCGCCGCCGTACGTGTACTGCTGGAGCGTGGTCCCCCTCCAGTGGCTGCCCGCGTTGATGTCGAGGACCTTGCCGCTGTTCCGGTTCACGATCTCGAAGAGCTGGCCGCTGACCGGTACGAAGCTCCACTGCTGGTTGGCGCCGCCGGTGCTCGGCCACTGGGCGACGGCCCCGCCGTCGGCGGTGGACCAGCCGCTCACGTCCAGCACCTGGCCGCTGTTGACGTTCTTGATCGTGTAGAACGCCGACGGGCTGACGGTCGGCGTGCCGGTCGACGCGGCGGGTGACCCGCTCGCCTGCTGCACGCTGAAGTCCGTGATGAAGAAGTACCCGCCGTCGGTCTTGGCGACCCGCACGTAGCGGAACGCCTGGCGGACGTCGATGTCGCCGGTGAGCGTCGAGGCGAACGGCAGGGTGGACGTCTGGCGGCCCAGGACGGTGTAGCTGCCGAAGTTCGGGTCGTTGGAACCCCGGACCTCGAAGTTGCCGCGGGTGGCCGCCTGGTCCACGTCCTGGCGGGTGGTCAGCGAGAACTGGCCGAGCTGGTAGGCCTGGCCCAGGTCGACCTGCCACCAGGCCGAGGTGTCGCCGCCGGTCGGCGACCAGCCGGTCGAGCCATTGTTGTCGACGGCCTTCGAGGGCTCCCAGCCGGTGCCGAAGACCGAGGAGGAGGACGTCGACTTGTTGAAGGCGAGGTTGGGCAGCAGGGTCATCCACTGGTAGCCGGATTCGAGACCGGAGGCCTTGATCACCGCGTCGCCGGACGTCGTGTTGTTGGTGAGGGTGACGTTGGAGCCGTTGCGGTTCTGGTTGATGAACCCGTCGGTGTGCGACAACACGTTGTTCGAGACGGTCATGTTGTCCGACCCCTCGTCCAGGTAGAGGCCGTGCACGGGCGAGCCGCAGGCCGCGGGGCCGCGGACCACGTCGTGGATGTAGTTGCCGTTGACGACCGTGCCGGGGTCGTTCGACAGGTGGTAGATGCCGGCGGAGTCGCACAGCCGGTTCATCACGTTGCCGATCCGGTTGAAGCTGATGCTGTTGTTGCCTTCGGCGTTGGCCGCCGACTGCCAGCCCCAGCCGAGCGAGATGCCGGCCCACGGAGTGTCGGAGATGTCGTTGTGGTCGATGGTGGTGCTGTTGACGAAGCCGGCGTTGATGCCCGCGGTTCCGAGGTAGTCCTCACCGATCCGGGTGATCAGGTTGTCCTTGACGGTGACGTTCTTGACCACCTCCCGGGCGTCCTCACCGGCCGGCGTGGCCGGCGGGTTGTAGATGGAGTGGTACTCCACGGTCGGGTCGGAGAACTTGCCGACCATGATCCCGTTGCCGGCGATGTCGTAGACGTAGTTGCCGGTCGCGCTGCTGTCGTGGACGCCGTGGGAGAGGTCGAGGGCGGTGGAGCCCATCTGCTTGAAGGTGTTGTAGGTGAAGGAGACCCGGTCGGCGTCCGCGGCCTGGACGCCGGCCGGCGGACGGCCGACGTACTGGTTGTTGGAGGTGTCGGCCGAGATGTTGTAGTTGCCGCCCTGGGCGTTGAGGTAGCCGTTGGTGGTGGCTTCCATCCAGGTGGTCTGGGCGAAGGTGATCCCGGAGAAGCGCAGGTCGTGGGCGGGAGCGTCGAGGCTGGTGCCCTTGATGTCGAAGAGCGTCTGGAGCGTGGGCGCCTGCACGGTGGCCGAGGACATGTCCTCGCCGGGGCGGGGCTTGTAGTAGACGGTCTGCGTGGCCGTGTCGACGTAGAACTCGCCCGGCTCGTTGAGGAACTCGTGGGCGTTCTCGAAGTGCAGCGGGGAGCCGTTGGCGAGCTGCGGCCACGGGCGCTGGAACAGGATGCCCGCCTCGTGGTCCTGGATGGAGATGTTGGCGGTGCCATTGGCGGAGCTGATCGACTTCAGCCGCAGGTAGCTCTCGCCCCATTGCGTCTCCAGCACCATCTCGACCTGGTTGGGATTGGCCCAGGTGGAGACCTGCGAGCTGAGCACCTTCAACAGCTTGTTGGCGCTGTCGCTGCCCTGCAGTTGGAAGTCGGAGCCGATGTCCGGATAGCGGGCCCGGGTGGCGCGGACCCCGTTGACGTACAGCTGGCGGAAGTTGAGCGCGCCCACGGACGCCTTGTACTCGCCGTTGGCGGCCGGGGCCCAGCCGGTGACCGCCGTGCCGCCGGTGATCACGGGCGTCTCACCGTTGTACGCCTGGTAGACGACCGTGTGCCCGTTGGTGCCCGAGTCCGCGGTGCCGAAGGTGACCGGGGCGGTGAGGGGGTAGGTGCCTCCGCGCAGGTTCACGACGATGTCGTCGGACATGTTCGCGTTAACATTTCGGACCGCCGCCTGGGCGGCCTGGACGGTCTTGAAGGCCGAGGCGGTGCTGGTCCCCGGGTTGCCGTCACTGCCGTTGACCGGGTCGACGTAGAAGTTCGTCGTGGCCGCGTAGGCGGGTTGGGCGGGCAGCGCGGCCGCGAACGCGACGAGTGCCGCCGCGAGGGCCCTGGCCGCCCCGGCGCCGATGCGTAGGGGTCTCATTCTGGGGTGTCCCTCCTGCAAGTCCTGCCTTATGAGTTGCATTTATCGAGGCGGGTCGGCGCCTCTGTCAAGACGATTGACATGCTTATTTTTGCGCCGACGCAACACCGATGACACGCGGATGTATCACGCTCGGCGTCGCGAGAACCCTGTGTTTCGGGGGATTGCGCAGGTGGTGGCAGGGCTGGCGATGTCGGGAGCCGCCCTGCGGGCGCCTGGGCGGGCCCCTCGGCGAAGGCTGCTGCCATCCAAATGAGTCGTACTCATTTGGGGCGCCATATGGCCGTCGATCGCTGCTGACTTTGACGGGCTCGGCGGCCGCCGGCGGCCGTGTCGTCACGTGTGTCCGGGGCCGATGGGAACGGCGGGGGCCTTCGAGCCTTCGCCCGCCCCCGGCCTCGTTCGGCCGGCTCAACTGGCCCTGGCCGCACGGCCGTAGGGGTGGTCGGGCGCCTGCGGGTGACCCGTCGAGGATTTCTGTTATCGTTCACAATCCCGGACGTCTCCTGATGGGAAGCGTCGATGATCGGGAGACACCCCAGTGACTCAGTACCACAGCAATCAGCGTCCGAGCCGCCGCAGCCTGCTGAAGCTCGCCGGTACCGTCGGACTCGCGGCCGGCGCCGCTGCGGTGAGCGGTACGACCCGTGCCGCGGCGGCCCCCGCTCCCGCGTTCGCGCACCCGGGCCTGCTGCACGCGCAGGCGGACCTCGACCGGATAACCGCCAAGGTCAATGCCGATGCCCAGCCGTACCTGGCGGGGTGGCAGCGGCTGACGGCCAACCGGCATGCGCAGAGCGGCTGGAAGGCGAACCCCCAGGCCGTGGTCTACCGGGGAGGCGACGTCTCCCAGAACTTCCCGACCCTCTACAACGACGTCCACGCCGCCTACCAGAACGCCCTGCGCTGGCGCGTCAGTGGCGACCGGGCCCACGGTGATGCCGCCCGGGACATCCTCAACGCCTGGTCGGGCACACTGAAGCAGGTCACCGGCAGCGCCGACCGGTTCCTCGTCGCCGGCATCCAGGGCTACCAGTTCGCCAACGCGGCCGAACTGATGCGCGGCTACCCCGGGTTCGACCTCGACCGGTTCAAGACCATGATGCTCCAGGTCTTCTACCCGGTCTGCGACGACTTCCTCCGTCACCACAACGGCGCGTTCATCACCAACTACTACGCCAGTTGGGACCTGCTCGCCCTCTGCTGCGTCTTCGCCACCGGCGTCCTGTGCGACGACCGGGCCAAGGTCGACCAGGCCGTCGAGTACTACCGGAACGGCGCGGGCAACGGCTCGCTCAAGCACGCCATCCCGTACGTCCACCCCGGCGGCCTGGCCCAGTTCCAGGAGTCCGGCCGCGACCAGGGGCACTGCACACTCTCCGTCGGCCTGATGGGCGCCCTGTGCGAGATGGCCTGGAACCAGGGCATCGACCTCTACGGCGAGGACGACAACCGCTTCCTCAAGGGCGCCGAGTACGTCGCCAAGTACAACCTCGGCGAGGACGTCCCGTTCACCCGCCTCACGTTCCAGCAGGGCGCACCCGGCGTCTGGTCGAAGACGGTGGATGACACCGCGCCCTCCGCCGACGGCCGGGGCGATCTGCGCCCGATCTGGGCGATGATCCAGAACCACTACGTCAACCGCCGCGGCCTCGCCGCGCCCTACAGCACCGCCATGGCGGCGAAGGTCGGGGCCGAGGGCGGCGGTGGCGACTACGGTCCGAACAGTGGCGGCTTCGACCAACTCGGCTTCGGCACGCTGGCGTTCACGCGTGACAACGCCGCGGCGCAGGTGCCACCGTCCGTGCCGGCCGGGTCGGCGGCCGGATCGGCGGCAGGCCCGTCGGCAGGCCCGTCGGCGTCGGCCGGAGCACCGGCCGCAACGCCGGGGGGCGCCGCAGGCACCTCCGCACCGGCTCGGCCGAGCCCGGCCGGGGCTCCGGCCGAGGGCCTCGCCGCCAGTGGCTCCCACGACCTGATCCCGCTCACCGGCGTGGGTCTGCTCGCTGTCGGCGGTGGCGTACTGGCGCTGCGCGCCCGGGCCCGTCGCAAGGGCACACATCGCGCATGACCCTGCGCCGATGGGCGCAGCGTCCGGCGGGGTCCGGGGGGACCCCGACCCTCCGCCACCTTCTTGGTGGCCCCGCAACGGGGCTCCCGGCGAGCAACCTTTCCGCGGGGGCGTGGAGCAGCTGAGTCGGGCGTTCGTCCTGGCCGCGTTCGCCTTCTTCGCCCTGCCGGGCGACGGGACCCTCGACGAGTCCCGGCCGGCCGCGGCAGTCATCAGAAGTTCGGGTCCGCCATCAACACCACGCGGTCCACGGCGGGGTCGAACCCGAGAACCGGGTGTCCGTAGTCGCCCTCGGCCGTCATGGCCACCGGCCTGCCCAGCCGCCGGCCCACCGTGGCCAGCAGCCCGCACAGGACGTCCACCCGGTGTTGGCCCCGCAACTCGCGCAGGTCGACATCGAAGTCGATCCCCTCGGCGGACCACGGGCGGAAGATCGCCAGTACGCCCGGAACCGGCCACACCCGCAGATCGACCGAGTCCGCGCCGGCCGGCCGCGAAAGCACCTCAACGGCAGCAGGAAGCGGTCCGGCGACGCCACCCTCCAGGAACTCCCATGCCCAGCCACTCGATTGGACCAGATCGAACACCGCCTGCCAGTCCTCCACCGACGAGGTGCCCTCCACGAACACATCAGGCAGAGCACCCATCACGGCAGGGTCGAGGAAGTTCCTGACGTCATCCCACGGCAGATCCGGCATCCCGCCATCGTGCCTGGTCACGGCTCCGGACGCAGCCCGATTTCCTTGACGAACCACATGGACGAACCACATAGCGGCACCCCGGGATGCCACGTGCTCCGAAGCGCGCGAAGTTCCTGGTGAGGTGAGGAGTCCCACGGCGCAGGCTGCGGTCTGCCGATGAGTGCGTCTCGTTCACGGGGGCCGGTCTTGCCCCGGCCCCGCCGCCGTATACCTGCCCGTGCCGGCGATGCGCGGCGGCGGTCGGAGCTAGGGATCGACGACCGGTATGTGTCCTCCGGCTCCCGGGCCGCCCAGGGGCTGCCGCCTGCGCACGAGGAGTTGCCGCCTATCCGGAGTCGGGGTGGGGCCGAACCGTGGCCGCCGGTCCGCTGGTGCGCGGAGTATTGACAACTCGCAGCGACTGAAGGAGATTTCACCTGAACATGTCAGGCGGTCCGAGTGTCTTCACTGCCAATTGTTAGCGTTAACGGGCAGGGGCTCGGCCGCCGGGGCACACACCAGCCCGCTGTGCCCGGCAGGGCCGGCTCGGCCGACGTGCACGCTCGCACGACGGTCAGGACGAGGCGCCGGTTTCCGATCGGTGTGCAGGAAATCCCCCACCCAAGGAGAACGATCCGTCATGCCACGGCTCAAGAAGAGGCTCCGGCTCCGCAAGGTCCTGACGGCTGCCGCATGCATGGCCGTCGGCTCGGCCACGGCCGTCGCCGCCAGCCCCGCGGCTCAGGGCGCCGGGGCGACCACGCTGGGTGCGGCGGCGGCCGGCAGCGGCCGCTACTTCGGCACGGCGGTGGCCGCGGGCAGGCTCGGCGACCCGGCGTACTCCACCATCCTCGACCGGGAGTTCAACACGATCACCCCGGAGAACGAGATGAAGTGGGACACCACCGAACCCTTCCGCGGGTCGTTCAACTTCGGCCCCGCCGACTCGATCGTCGGCCACGCCGCCGCGCACGGCCAGAAGATGCGCGGTCACACCCTGGTCTGGCACTCCCAACTGCCCGGCTGGGTCGGCTCCATCAACGACGCCAACACCCTGCGCAGCGTGATGAACAACCACATCACCACCGAGATGAGCCACTACAAGGGCAAGATCTACGCCTGGGACGTGGTCAACGAGGCCTTCGCCGACGACGGCAGCGGCCGGCACCGCGGCTCGGTGTTCCAGAACGTGCTGGGCGACGGCTTCATCGAGGAGGCCTTCCGCACCGCCCGGAACGTCGACCCCTCGGCCAAGCTCTGCTACAACGACTACAGCATCGAGAACTGGTCCGACGCCAAGACCCAGGGCGTCTACGGCATGGTCAGGGACTTCAAGTCCCGCGGCGTGCCGATCGACTGCGTCGGCTTCCAGAGCCACTTCGGTGCCGGCGGCCCTCCGCCGAGTTTCCGGACCACCCTGTCCAACTTCGCCGCGCTCGGCGTGGACGTCCAGATCACCGAACTCGACATCGCCCAGGCGCCCGCCGGCGCATACGCCGACACCGTCCGGGACTGCCTCGGCGTCGCCCGCTGCACGGGCATCACCGTGTGGGGCATCCGCGACAGCGACTCCTGGCGCACCGGCGAGAACCCGCTGCTGTTCGACAACAACGGCAACAAGAAGTCCGCCTACGGTGCGGTGCTCGCCGCCCTGGGCGGCGCCAGCGGCGGCACACCCAGTGGGGGCATCACCTCCGGAGCTGCCTACGGCCTGTCCGACGTGGCCGCCGGACGCGTGCTCGACGAGCCCGCGGGACAGAACGGCAACGGCACCCCCCTCCAGATCTGGGACGCCAACGGCGGCGCCGCCAACCAGCAGTGGCGGGCCGACCAGAACGGCGACGGCTCCTACACCTTCACCAACGTCGCCAGCGGCCGGGTCCTGGACGAGCCGGGCGGCCAGACGGGCAACGGGACGAGGCCGCAGGTGTGGGACGCCAACGGCGGCGCCAACCAGCACTGGAGGGCCGGCCAGAACGGCGACGGCTCCTACACCCTGACCAACGTCGCCAGCGGCCGGGCACTGGAGATCCCCGCCGGTCAGACCGCCAACGGCACCGCCGTCCAGATCTGGGACGCCAACGGCGGCGCGAACCAGCACTGGAACTTCCGGTGATCTGAGCTGCGGGGGCGCGCCCGTGCCACCGCCAGGCCCCTGCACCTCGCCCGCACAGCCGTGTGACAGCTCCATCCGTCGACAAAGGAGGTCCCCATGCGCAGACGAAGGTCCAGCCGCAGGCATCCGTCCGTGGTGCTCACCGCCGTGGTCGCGGCCGTGGCGGCGTTGGCGGCCATGCTCGTCGCCGGCACCGCCCACGCGGCCACCACCGGCGCCTTGCGCGGTGCGGGTTCCGGTCGGTGTCTCGATGTGCAGAACGCGGGCCGGGGCGACGGCACGTCCCTGCAGATCTACGACTGCTCGAACGGGACCAACCAGCTGTGGACGTCGACGTCCGGCAGCCGGCTGACCGTGTACGGCGACAAGTGCCTGGACGTCCCGGGCCACGCCACCACGCCCGGCACCCGGGTGCAGATCTGGGCCTGCACCGGCGCCGCGAACCAACAGTGGCAGGTGAAGGCCGACGGCACGGTGGTCGGAGTGGAGTCCGGGCTGTGCCTGGACGTCACGGGCGCCGGGACGGCCAACGGCACGGCGGTGGAGATCTGGACCTGCAACGGCGGCGGCAACCAGAGCTGGACCGGCCTGTCCGCGTCGACCCCGCCGGGCGGCAACTGCGCCCTGCCGACGACGTACCGCTGGTCGTCGACGGGTGCGTTGGCGCAGCCGGCGAACGGGTGGGCGTCGGTGAAGGACTTCACCGACGTCGTGTACAAGGGCAAGCACCTGGTCTACGCGTCGAACGTGTCGGGTTCGTCGTACGGCTCGATGATGTTCAGTCCGTTAACGAACTGGTCGGACATGGCCTCGGCCGGTCAGATCGGGATGGGCCAGGCCGCGGTGGCTCCCACGCTGTTCTACTTCGCGCCGAAGAACATCTGGGTGCTCGCCTACCAGTGGGGTCCGTGGCCGTTCATCTACCGCACGTCGAGCGACCCGACCGACCCCAACGGCTGGTCGTCGCCCCAGCCGCTCTTCACCGGCAGCATCCCCAACTCCGGCACCGGTCCGATCGATCAGACCCTGATCGCCGACGGCCAGAACATATACCTGTTCTTCGCCGGTGACAACGGCAGCATCTACCGGGCGAGCATGCCGATCGGGAACTTCCCGGGCAACTTCGGATCCTCCTACACGACGGTCATGAGCGACACGCAGAGCAACCTCTTCGAGGCGCCGCAGGTCTACAAGGTCCAGGGCCAGAACCAGTACCTCATGATCGTCGAGGCGATGGGGGCGAACGGGCGCTACTTCCGCTCGTTCACGGCCACCACCCTCAGCGGTTCGTGGACCCCGCAGGCCGCGAGTGAGAACAACCCCTTCGCGGGCAAGGCCAACAGCGGCGCCGGCTGGACCAACGACATCAGCCACGGCGACCTGGTCCGCAACAACCCCGACCAGACCATGACCATCGACCCCTGCAACCTGCAGTTCCTCTACCAGGGCAAGTCCCCCAGCGCGACCGGCCCTTACGACCAGCTCCCGTGGCGCCCGGGCCTTCTCACCCTCCAGCGCTGACCCGCCCGGCTCCGGGGACCCCGGCCGCGAGCCGGCCGGGGTCCTCCCGTTCAGCGACCGGCTCCGCAGGCCCGCAGCGTGGCGGAGAGGGCGGGACGGATCGGGACGAGGAGCTCGACGTTCCGGTCCCGGACGGTGCCCGCCGACTCCGGACCACCGACGCGGGTCGGTTCGTTGGCACAGACCTCGCGATGGGCGGAGGCCAGGTCCCACAGGCCGAGACCGGCGCCGGGTTCGAGCGGTGCGGCGTGGTCGATCATCGTGGAGCGGACCACCAGGACGTCCGTGCCGACGAGGAGCTCCAGCATCCGTGCCTGGGACGGCCACTCGCACAGGCCGGACGTGATGACGTGCCAGAAGCCGCCGCCACCCGAACGCCTCCTGGGCGTCACCGAGTTGAGGTGCCGGTGACCCGCCAGCCAGAGTGCCACGTTGCCGAAGCGGTGCAGGAGCGCCTCGACCTCGCCGCCGAGTACGCGCGGCAGGTCCGCGTCCGGGTGCGCCGCCTCGTCCGGCCGTTCGGTGGTGTTGTCGAACACGCCCAGCCCGTGGTGCGACGCCAGGACGACCACCCGGTCCTGGAAGCCCGTGCGGACCTCGGCGCCGGCCGCGTCCCGGTAGGAGGAGTGCACCTCGATCAGGCACTGCTCCAGCCAGTCGCGCTGGCGCCGTCCGATGCTTCCGGTGACGTGGCCGGCGGGGTTGGTGGTGTCGAGGACGATCACCCGGACTCCGGGGACCTCGTCGTAGCAGTAGTAGGTGCGGCCCTCGGCGAGGTCGGACTCGCCGAACCCGTGTCCGCGGGGTGTGCCGGGGCTGTCCAGGTGCGCCCGGATGTACTCCGTCTTGTCGATGATCCGCCGGTCCGCTCGCGGCCGGATCGTCATCGTCGGTCCGCCGGCCAGCACCGCCGGGTCCATGAGGTAGGCGTCGGCCGGCGCCCGGGGCAGTGCGGCGGGTGCGGCGACCGGCCGTCGGTCGCCGGTGAGCACGCCCTGGAAGCCCGGCGTGACCGGTGCGCGCCCCTGCGCGAGGCAGTCGTGGTTGCCGAAGCAGGCCAGCCAGTCGACGCCGAAGCCCCGGGTGGGGAACGGCTCGGCCGCCGAGGCCAGCAGGCCCGGCCGGTCCGGGAAGCCGTACCTCTGTTTGTACCGGTCACGCGACTTCGGCTCCGGGTTGTAGTAGTCGCCGGACACGGTGTACGACGGGATCGCCGCGGTGTCGCCGCTCCCGCTGACGCCGAATGTCGGGTCCACGCTCCCGCCGCCGTGCATCAGCGTCAGGAACTGACGGAGCTCGTTGCGTTGGGCGTTGTCGGTGTTGTCCCCGGTGGTGAGCACGAACCGGACGGGCGTGCCCGGATCCCTCGCCAACCTCGCCACGGTGCGGGCCATCGCCTCGAACGCGTGGGTGGAGACGATCTCCTGCGGACGGTACGCCGGTACCATCCTGGACCAGCCGCGCCGGGCGGCGTACCGCTGGACGAAGTCGATCCGGCCGGGCGAGGCGATGTCCGCGAGCTGGTAGTCGGTGACGTGCACGAACCGCAGAAGGGAAAGGAGCGGTCCCGTCCGGCGCCCGGTCAGGTCGTCTCGCGTGACGTGCGGTTCACCGGGCGCCGGGGCGAGCCTGCGGTACGCCCGCTCACTGCCGCGGCCGATCACTGCGCCCGGGACGATGGTGGCGTCGAGCGTGGTCACCACGACATCGGGTGTTTCCGGCAAGGGAGTTCGGGCTTCGTGATTGGCCTGGGACTCGCCATAGCGGATGAAGTGCGGGGGCAACTGGGCGTCCTCTGTGCTGGGCGGCGGTGCACCGAAACGTGAGGTGCCCAAGTCAATCCCGATGAAGTTGAACCGTCAAGTAAATGTTAGCGTTAACGCGCACGGTCGCCGCAAGGCCCTCCCTGAGCGCAGGTGCTACGTGGCATGGAAGTGGCGGGCGATGAACTCGTTGCGGAACGTGCCCGCCGGATCGAACTCGCCGAGCAGTGTCCGGAAGTCGTCCCAGCGCGGGTACGACTCCCGGATCACCTCGGGCGTGGTGGTGAAGACCTTGCCCCAGTGCGGCCGGGCGGCGAAGGGGGACAGGGCCTCCTCGACCGTCCTGACCGCCTCCGCCACGGCCGGCGCGTCGGGGTGCCAGGTGAAGTGGTAGGCGACGCAGTCGCGTTCGTACGCGGGGCTGAGCCACAGGGCGTCCGCCGCGACCGTGCGGATCTCGCCGATCTGCAGGGCCGGTGAGATCCGGTCCCTGACGGCGTCCAGCGCGTCGAACGCGGCGACGGCGTCGGTGCGGGCGACGAAGTACTCGGACTGCAGCTCGTCGCCGCTGCTCGGCGTGAAGTCCGGTCGGAAGTGGGGGAGCCGGGCGTGCCACCGGCCCGGCACGCCCAGCTGCGGCGTGCAGGGTTCGGGCGGACACCCCGGCACGGGATGGCGCGGACCGTCGGCGAGCACCGCGCCGAGCCAGGTCCCGGGGGCGTCGGGGCCGCCCCGGCGCTTGAGCCAGATCTGATCGATGCGGTCCGTCCGCCAGCCCGTAAAGAGGCTGACGCTGTACGCCGCCGCCATGATCTCGTCGAACCGCTCGCGCAGCACGGCGGTCGGCAGCCCCTCGTAGACCCACTGCCGGACCTCGAACGCCGGGACCACGTCCAGGGTCAGCCGGGTGACCGCGCCGAGGGCGCCCAGGGCCACGACCGCGCCGAGGAACTCCGCCGCGTCCCGGTCGATCGTCACCAGGGCGCCGTCCGCCGTGACCAGCTCGACGGCTCGGACCGCCGTGGCGAGGCAGCCGTTGGCGACCCCCGAGCCGTGTGTTCCGGTGGCGCACGCGCCGGCGACCGAGATGTGCGGCAGCGACCCGAGGTTGTGCAGCGCGAATCCCGCCCGGTCCAGTACCCCGGCGAGCTCACCGAACCGCATCCCGGCGCTCACCGTGACGGTGCCGGCCCGCTCGTCCAGGTCGACCACCCGGGGCAGGCCGGCGACGGACACCAAGTCGCCCGTGGTGTCGGCGATCGCGTTGAACGAGTGCCCGGTCCCGAGGGTCCGCACCGACCGGCTGCCCGCGACGATCCGCCGCAACTCGTCCACGGAGCGCGGCTCGTGGAACCGCTCGGCGCCGAACCCGATGTTCCCGGCCCAGTTGGTCGCGGCCACGGTCATGGGGGTTGCCTCCTCGGGTCTCGCGAGCGCACAGGTCGTTGGCGTGCCGGTGTGAGCGCGAACAGAGCCGCGCACCGGCGGGCTCGGCAGCGGGGCTCAGCAGCGGGTCAACCGCACCGCGAGGCCGTCGTGGGTGTAGAGCGGCGTCGCCCGGTACCCGTCCGCGTCGACGGTGACGCTGCCGAACCCGCCTTGCAGCGTACGCCCGTTGAGCACCGGCAGCACCACGTCGTCGTCCGGTTCGAGGGAGTCCGGCAGCCGCAGGACGAGCTGCGCGTCACGGCCGAGCGTCACCCGGCCCGCGACCGTCAGGGCCGGGGCGTGGCAGTGGTGGAGCGTCAGCTCCAGGCGCGTGCCGGCGGCCTGCAGGTAGTCGCCGCGCAGCCGGACGGGTCCCTGTTCGACATCCACCCGCAGGGTGCCGCCGCGGACGTGCACGTCGCCGCGCCCCAGGGCGTCGCGAGAGCCGGCCGCGAGGACTCCGGCGGCCACCACGGTGGGGCCCGTGTAACGGTTGGTGCCGGTCAGGGTCAGTGTCCCGGTGCCGCGCTTGGTGAGGCCGCCGGGCCCGCCGATGTTGTTGCGCCAGGAGTCGGCCGCGCAGAACCCGCCGTCGGCGGCGTTCAGCTCCGCGGTCACGTCCCGCTCGAACGAGCCGTAACCGTCGGCCGCGGCGAACAGGTCGAGCCGGCCCCACATCTCCGGTCCGTCCAGCAGGACGTAGCCGGAGGGCAGGGCGGTGGTGCGCAGTACCTCGCGGCGCTGGGCGGCGTCGAGGTAGGGCAGGCGGGTCTCCAGCACGACCTCGGCGCCCTTGGGCACGCTCATCGGGACGTTCGGGCCGCTACGGCGCAGGACGTACGTCAGCCGCGGGGTGACCTGCTCGGCGTTCGCCTCGCGGTCGGCGTACGGGTCCTCGGCCGGATCGGCTCCGTGGGCGAAGGCGTACAGGGTGTCGGGCGTGGTGCCGGTCTTCGACCGGAAGTACGCGGCCGCCTGGCTCCGGGCGGCGGCCTTGAGGGCGGCGTTCCGGGGGTCGGCGAGGGTGGCGGCGGCGAGCGCCGTGGCGAGCGTCCGGCCGCCGATGACGTCGAGGGGGGAGTGCATGCCGGCGGTGATCCGGGTGTGGCTGAGCTCGAACGCCCGGGTGACGAGCTCCTGGAAGCGCTCGGGCACCGCGTACGCGAGGGCCAGCGCGGCCAGGTGGAAGGCGTTGGTGTGACCGCTCACAAAGCCGCCGTCGTCGACCGCGGAGGTGCCGCGCTGGCGCAGCAGTTGCGGGGCGACGACGACGTCCGTGTCGTAGACCGGGTAGCCGAGGGCGTCGGTGGCGCCGGTGTCGACCACTGCGCTGTCCTCGTTCAGGCGCCAGGGACGCGGGTACCGGTACGCGTACTTGGCGGGGTTGCCCGAGGCGTACGGTCCGCGAACCGTGTTGACCAGGGTGACCACCTGCCCTAGCTCCGAGTCGACGGCCCCGGGGCCGAGTGCGGAGCCGGCGGGCGCGTCGGCGGGGACGGCGTCGTCGACCTTCGCGGGCGGGGTGGAGTCGGGTGCCGTGGTGATCGCGGTGACGGCGCGGGCGCCCGTCCGGTACAGGTCGGCGAGCGGGCCGAGGCCGGCGATGACGGCGTAACTCTGGTGCTGGCGGTCGTAGATGAAGGCCTCGCGGGCCTCCGCGTCGGTCCGCTCGGTGGTGACCTGCACGCAGTAGCGCACATTGGCGCGCAGGACGTCGGCGAGCAGCGGCGAGCCGTCGTTCCAGGAAGCGCCGGTGTGCCAGACCCGGTTCATCCCGGTGAGGATGCGTACGGCCGCGTTCCCCTCCGGGGTGAGGTCGGCCATGGTGTTGGTCGCGTAGGAGTCGACGAAGGCGGCGCCCTGGGCGGGGCCGGCCGGCGCGGCGGCGGCCTGCTGTGGGGTGACCAGCAGGCTCAAGGCGGTGGGCCCGGCGAGAATGCCGACCGAGGTGCCGGCGGAGTTCCGCAGGAAGCGGCGGCGGTCCAGGGTGCGGTGATCGTTCACGTTGGTCTTCCTGCGGTGGTGGGCCCGGTGGGCGGAACGGTGCTCGGGAATGACGGGGGTTCCCCGGCCCGGGTGGCGGCCCGGGCCGGGGAAGTGCGGGGTGGTCAGCGGCGGGTGAACAGGAAGCCGAGCTTGTCGACCTCGTCGCCGGCGCGTCCGTGGAACCCGGCGATCTGCCAGCCGGCGGGCGCGGTGCGGGTCACGCAGTCCGCGGTGGTGGTGCCGCCGGCCAGGGACCTGCCCAGGTTGGTGCTGAACGAGGCGTAGAAGATGCGGGTGTGACCGTCGCGCGAGCCCTGGCAGAGGGTGGCAGCGCTCACATACTCGCCGCTGCCCAGGGTGAGCGAGGAGGCGGTGCCGCCGGAGCCGCCGTGCGTGAGCGTGGTGCCGTCGGCGAGGGTCAGCCCGACCTGGTCGACCCGGGCGCCGGAGCGCAGGCCGACCGCGGTGACCCGGGCAGCGGGCGCGACGCGGTCGACGTCGTCGTAGAAGTCGCCGTGCGGGCCGCCGAACTGATCGCTCGCCAGGTAGGCGGGGTTCCGGCTCCAGGTGAGGCCCACGGCGACCGGGTCGTGGTCGGAGAGCATCTTGCCGGCGCCGTCCAGGAAGTCGGTGTGCTTGTTGGCGTACGAGGTCGCGGTGAGCGAGACGAGCGCGCTGCTGCGGTACAGGACCTTGTCGACGATCTCGCAGGTGTCGGTGGGCGCGTTCTGGTCGCACAGCAGCGGGTCGGCGCCACGGGTCGGCGCCACGCCGCCGTGTTCCAGCTGTACCCACGCGTCGGTCAGCCGGTTGTCGGCGGCGAAGGCGGCGATGGTGTCGTCGGCGCGCGTGTAGCGCGTGTTGGTGTCGCCCATCACCACGACGGCGTTCCCGGCCGAGTGGGTCCTGATGTAGCCGGTGAGCTGCGCCAGGTTGGCGGCGCGGGCGGTCTCGTCGCCGGGGTTCGTGCCCGCGTTCGCGTGGAGGTTGTAGAAGTCCACGTACACGCCCTCGGCCAGCCGGGTCCGCATGAAGGTGAAGCCCTTGGGGGTGAGGCAGTCACCGGAGTCGAGCTGGCAGTCGTTCCACTTGACGCGCTCGAAGTCGTCGGTGTCGTAGGCGAGTCCGGACAGGGTGTTGAGGCCGCTGCCGATGCTCGCCCCGCCGCTGGTGGCCGTGCGGTACGGGTGGGTGTCGGCGGCGTACAGCGCGGCGTGGTAGTTGAAGTCCTCCTCGACGTGCACGACGTCGTACGGCCCGAGCCGCTGCCCGATGGCGGTGGTGCTGCTCTGCCGCTCCGTCGGGGCGCTGTTCACCGGCTGCGGAAGCCCGGCGACGTTGTACGTCAGCACGGAGAACGACCCGCCCCCGGTGTCCGCGTGCGCGGCCGGCGCGCCGGTCAGGCCGCCGAGCGCGGCGGCCGTGCCGAGCGCGCTCACGAGGAGGGAGCGGACGAGGGTGTGGCGGAGGCGGGACTTCGACATCGGTGTGCTCCGATCGGAGTACGGCGACGGGATCCGGTGCCCCGGAGCGTATGAGCGAACCATGAGCGCGTCAACCCGGCCGGGACACCCCTAAATTGCCTCTGACCTGCACATTTAAGATGCCATGCCAAGTCTCCCGGGAAAGTTCTGTTAGCGTTAACAAAGTGTTCTTGCCGGTTCACGCCTCCCGGCTATAGTTCGAGCACCCAAGATCCCGCCTCCCCGGGTTTCCCGGGTGTGCAGAAGTTGACTTTTGTCATCGCGGGCTGGTGACAGGGCATCACTGCCGCGCACGGTCACCGGACAGGAGCCTGGTAGCCATGGCAACGACACAGGCGGTGCTGACGGCCGAAGGCCTGCGGTACCGGTACGGAGAGACGGTCGCGCTGGACGGCGTGGACGTGCGGGTGGACCCGGGGGAGTGCGTCGCGCTGCTCGGGCCCAACGGGGCCGGGAAGTCGACACTGGTGGCGCTCGCGGTCGGCATGCTCGCGCCGCAGCAGGGGACCGTGCGGATCCTGGGCGGCGATCCGCGCCGCGCGGCGACCCGCCGGCGGCTGGGCGTGGCACTGCAGACCCTGGGATTCCCCAACACGCTGACCGTGGACGAGCTGGTGAAGGGTGCCGCCGTCCGCGGTGGGCTGCGGGCGGCCGCGGCCGCCCCGATCCTGGAGGAACTCGGGCTGACCGAGTTGGCACGCCGACGGGTTTCGAAGCTCTCCGGCGGCCAGAAGCAGCGCGTGCAGCTGGCGATGGCCCTGGTCACCGAGCCGGCGCTGCTGGTGCTGGACGAACCGACGGTCGGCCTGGACACGCAGGCCCGGCGGCACTTCTGGGAGATCCTGGCGCGGCGCCGGGCGCAGGGCGCCGCAGTGCTGGTGACGACGCACCTGATCGAGGAGTCGGCCGCGGTCGCGGACCGCGTCGTGGTGCTCGACCGCGGTCGGATCCTGGCGGACGCGCCGCCCGAGGACCTCGTGTCCCGGCTACCGGACCGCACGGTGACCGTCCGGACCGGCCTCGACCGGGACGCACTGGAACGGCTGCCGGGCGTGCTCCGGGTCGGGCGGGAGCGCGACCTGGTGACGATCCAGACGCGCTCGCCTGAGGATGTGCTGCGCGTCCTGCTGGACCGGGATCCAGGGTTGTCGGATCTGCGGGTGCAGGACGCCGGCCTGGAGGAGGCCGTGGTAGCGCTCACAGGCGAGCGTGGACCCTCGGAGCGCGCACAGGAAGGACCCGCGGCGTGAACGTGATGGTGGGACGGGTCTTCTGGACCGAACTGCGGGACGAACTCCGGGCGATCGTGCGGGAACCCACCTCGCTGTTCTTCGGCATCCTCATGCCGGTCGGGTTCTTCGTGCTGTTCAACCTGCTGTACGGCCACGACACCGTGCAGGGCCTCTCGGCCGGTACGGCGATGGTGGCCACGTTCGGCACCTACGGCGTGATCACGGTGGCCTCGGTGCAGCCGGGGATCGGAGTCGCCCAGGACCGGGACCTCGGCTGGCTGCGCATGAAGCGGGTGTCCGCGGTGCCGGTGTGGATCGGTCTGGCCGCCAAGGCCGCCGCCGCGCTCCTCTACGGCATCGGCGTGCTCGTGCTGATGGGGGTGGCGGCTGCGGCCTTCGGCACGCTGCACGCCTCGCCCTGGGCACTGGCGCGGGTGGTCGTCGTCCTGCTGCTGGGCAGCGTCCCGTTCACGCTGTTCAGCGTCGCGATCGGCTTCCGGCTCCGCACGGGAGCGGCGATCGCGCTGCTGAACGCGGTGCTGTTCCCGCTCGCGGTGCTGTCCGGGCTGTGGATCCCGATCCGTTTCCTGCCCTCGGTGGTGCGGCGGATCGCGGAATTCCTGCCCACGTACCACCTCGCCCAGCTCGGGCTCGCCCAACTCGGCGACGGCTCCTCCGCGATCCACGACCTCGCCCTGGTGGTCACCACGGTCGTGGCGGCCGGCGCGGCGGCGGTGTCCTACCGCCACGCACGGATCTGACATGGTGACGACCGGCTTCGACGGCGCTGCTCCCCGGTCCGTGGCCGAGCGGCTGTGGACCTGGGAGTGGGTCCACCTCGGCTACCTGCTGTTCATGCCGGCGCAGCCGTACTTCTCACCGGATCCGGTGTGGTGGGAGTGGCCGCTGGCGGTCGCGGTGTGCGCGCTCACCGTCGTGCTGTACGCGATGGCGCTGCTGCGGAGCCCGTCCGCGTGGAGCGTGTGGGCGTCGGCGGTCCCGATGGCCGCGATCGGCGCGCTGGCCACGCCGTTCAACGCCGCCGCGAGCGTGCTGTACATCTACGCCGCGGCCGCCGTGGCCAACACGCTGCCATGGCCGGTCGCGCGGCGGTGGTTCGCGGGCCTGACCGTGCTGGACTGCGCCACGGCCCTGCTGTCGCAGGTGCCGATGTCCTACCGGCTGCTGGGCTTCGCGTCCGCGCTCGTCATGATCTGGGTGGTCGGCCTGCTCGAACTGGGGCAGCGCGACCGGCGGCAGGAGCTCGACAACCAGCGGTTGCGCAACGCGCAGGTCGAACTGCTCGCGACCCTGGCCGAACGCGAACGGATCGCGCGCGACCTGCACGACCTGCTCGGGCACTCGCTGACCGCGGTGGTGATGCGCGCCCAGCTGACCAAGGAGCTGGTGCTCGCCGATCCGCAGCGGGCACGCGCCGAGTCCGAGGAGATCGAACGCAACGCGCGGGAGGCGCTGGCCGCAGTGCGCAGCACCGTCACCGGCTGGCGGCGGACCAGCATCCGCGTGGAGCTGGAGGTGGCGCGGCGTACGCTGGCCGGGACCGGGGTGGCGTTGCAGGTGAGCCGTGACGACGAGCCGGTCCTGCCCGCGGCGACCGATCACGAGCTGGGGCTGGCGCTGCGCGAGGCGGTGACGAATGTGGCCCGGCACGCACGGGCCTCCACCTGCCGCATCGGACTGGACACGGACGGGGAACGGGTGCGCCTGGTGATCGCGGACGACGGGATCGGCGGCAGCGCCCCGGAGGGCACCGGGCTGACCGGACTCCGGGAGCGGATCACGAGACTCGGCGGCGCGGTGCAGCGCTCCGGCTCGGCCGGCACGACGCTGGTCATCACGGTGCCGACGGAGGCGGGCAGATGATCCGGGTGGTGCTGGCCGAGGACCAGGGCATGGTGCTGGGCGCGTTCGCGTCGCTGCTGGACCTGCAGGCGGACATCACGGTGGTGGCGACCGCGACCAACGGCGACGACGCGTTGGCCGCGGTGCGCGAGCACCGGCCGGACGTGCTGGTGACCGACATCGAGATGCCCGGCCGTACCGGTCTCGACCTGGCCGTGGAGCTGAACCGCCTCGGCGACCCCACGCGGGTGCTGATCGTGACCACGTTCGCGCGCAGCGGCTACCTTCGGCGGGCGGTCGACGCCGGGGTGGCCGGGTACCTGCTCAAGGACGCGCCGATCGGCGAGTTGGCGGCCGCGTTGCGCCGGGTGCACGCGGGTGAGCGGGTGGTCTCGCCGGAGCTGGCGGTGGCCGCGTGGGACGCGGCCGATCCGCTGACGGGGCGGGAACGCGAGCTGCTGCGGGCGGTCGCGGAAGGGGCCGGCAACGCCGAGATCGCGGCGCGGCTGTGCCTGGCCGAGGGGACCGTCCGCAACTACCTCTCCAGTGCCATGGCCAAGTTGGGCGCGCGCAACCGGACCGAGGCGGCCAGGATCGCGCGCACCCGCGGCTGGCTCTGAACGGTGTCCGTCAGCGGTCGCGGTTTCGGTCGTGGTCCCGGTCGCGGCGGCCGCCGTTGGTGGTCGCGTACAGGGCGCCGAGCAGCATCCCGCCCACCACGCAGACGCCGACACCGATCGACGAGTCGATCATGAAGCCGCCGACCACGAGCGCCGCGTAGACCATGGGTGCGGCGGTCCTGAGGTTCCTGTTCATTCGTCCTCACTCTTTTCCGGGCTCTTTTCGGGTCGGGCGCTTCCGGTGAGCGCTCTCAACCGATCGCCCTGGACATGAATCCCCTGATGCCGATCACGGCGGTGACCGCCAAGGCCGACAGCAGCACCAGTGCGTCCAGCCACAGCGGGATCGACGACGGCGGACCGGACAGCGTCGCGGCTCGCAGGCCCTCGCTGACGTAGGTCAGCGGGTTGATCGCGGAGATCACCTGGAACCACCGCAGGTGGCCGAGGGACGACCACGGGTACTGGACGGATCCGGTGAACGTCACGGGGGCCATGACGATCGCGAAGGTGACGCCGATCCGGTCCGGCGAGACGATCGTGCCGAGCATCAGGCCGAGGGCGGCGCCGGTCGCCGCGCCGAGGACCAGGATCAGCAGCACGCCCGGCCAGGCCGCGAGCGGCCAGCCGGTGGTGCCCAGCACCAGGAACCCGACCGGCGCCATGACCAGCCCGGCGAACAGGCCGCACAGCGTCCCGTAGGCCGACTTGGCGACGGCGACCAGCTCGCCGGGTATCGGTGCGAGCAGCCGGTCCTCGATCTCGCCGGACCACGAGAAGTCCATGATCAGCGGCATCGCGGTGTTCTCCAGGGCGACGAGGAACGCGTTGAGCGCCATGACGCCGGGCAGCAGCGTCGCGCCGAAGTCGCCCTTGGTGAAGCCGGCTTCGCCGAGCACCTTGCCGAAGACGAAGAACAGCAGCAGTGGTTGGACGATCACCTGGAGGAGGAAGGCGGTCGGCCGTCGGGTGGTGGTGTAGAGGTCGCGCCAGAGCACCGCCAGGAAGGTCCGCGTCACGGGCCCGAGGTCGTGCCGCGCCCCCGGGTCGGCGGCTTCGGCGGTCTCAACGGCTTCGGCGGTCTTCACGGCTTCGGCGCTCTCCACGGCTTCGGCGCTCTCCACGGCTTCGGTGGTACCGGCGCCTTGGGTCGGAGTGGTCACCGCAGTTCCCTTCCGGTCAGATCGATGAACACGTCCTGGAGGCTCGGCCGGGCGATCGACAGGTCGACCAGTTGCACCCCTCGGTCGACGATGGCGCGCAGCACGTCCGGCAGCAGGACCGACGGGTCCTTCTCGGTCCGCACCCGGAAGCACTGGCTGCCCCCGGTGGCCTGCGGCCCGTCGTGCTCGACGGCACCGGCACCAGGCAGCTCCGTCAGCGCGGCCAGGATCTCGGAGCTCGGCACCTGCGCACCGCGGACCCGGGCGCTGATCGTGGTGCCGCCCGGGAGGGCCCCGGTCAGCGCGCGCGGGGTGTCCAGTGCGAGGAGCCTGCCGTGGTCGACGATGCCGATGCGGTCGGACAGGCTTTCGGCCTCGTCCATGTCGTGGGTGGTGAGCACGACGGTGACGCCGCGCTCGCGCAGTTCGCGGATGCGCTCGTGCAGGAACAGCCGGGACTGCGGGTCCAGGCCGGTCGACGGCTCGTCCAGGAACAGCACCTTGGGTGCGTGCATCAGCGCCCGGGCGATGACGACCCGCTGGGCCTGCCCGCCGGAGAGCCGCTCGACCCGCTGGCCGGCCTGCGCGGTGAGCCCCATCAGGTCGAGCAACTCGTCGGCGCGGCCGAGCCGTTCGTCCCGGCCGACGCCGTGGTAGCGGGCGTGGAAGAGCAGGTTCTGCCGCACGTCGAGGGAGCGGTCCAGGTTCTGGCGTTGCGGCACGACGGCGAGCAGCCGCTTCGCGGCGGCCGGTCGGGCCACCACGTCGGTGTCGAAGACCAGGCACCGGCCGGAGGTCGGCCGCATCCGGGTGGTCAGCACGCCGACGGTGGTGGACTTCCCGGCCCCGTTCGGGCCGAGCAGTCCGAAGACCTCACCCGGCTCGACGGTGAAGCTCAGGCCGTCCACGGCGGCCGGGGCGTGCGGGTGGTAACGCTTGACGAGTTCGCTGACGGTGACAGCGTGAGTCATGGGGTCGTCCTTCCTCGGGCGGGTGAGCCGGTCACAGGCGGCCGCCGCCGTCGACGAACTCGATCAGGTCCTCGATCCGGCTCATCGCGGTCACCCCGTGTACGTCCTCGACGGCCCGGGAGACCACGTGGCAGATCAGGTTGCGTTCCAGCTCGCCGATGCCGATCCGGTACATGTTGAGGTAGAGCCAGTTGAGTACCACCCGGTACTGCTGGAAGACGTTCCAGCCACCGAGCTGGTCGGCCGCCCCCCGGTGGCCGCCGAGCACCTGGTGGAACGGGCTGCGGTCCGACCATGCGCTCCAGGTCGAGCCCCAGGCCTCCGGCTCGCCCTGCTCGTCCGTGTTGATCGCCAGCTCACCGGTCGCGATCAGCCCGTTGGCCTGGTTGCGGTAGAGCAGCAGCGCGTCGAGCAGGGCGGCGTAGCGGACGGTGTCGTGGTAGTCCGCGGCGGCGGTGATCTCGACGAGGCGCTGCCGGAAGGTCTCGGCGTTGGCCTCGTAGACGTGGTCGAACCGCGTGCGCAGGCCGTCGGGCATCTTCGCGAGGAAGGCGTCGGCGTGTCCGCGGAAGGACATGTAGCCGTAGGTCACCGGCGGCAGGAACCGGTGCGCGGCCGCGATGAACAGGTCCACCGCGAGCGCCATCTTCGAACCGCCGCCGCGGACCTGGTTGAGGATGTCGAAGACGATGCCGTTGGTGTCGACGTAGTAGTCGGCGAGCAGGTCCGCGGCGGCCGGTCCGCCGAGCACGTGCTCGCGCCGGTCGTAGGGCTCGACCTCGACGGTGTTGTTGGCCGCCCAGCGGGTCAGCGGCCCGCGTTCGCTCTCCAGCGCGGCCAGCCGGAGGTGCTCCGCGTGCGCCGCCTGCTGGTCGAGGACGACCGTCGAAGGGTGCGCTCGCAGGTACGGATCGAGCACGCCGGCCACGGCCGGGGCGACGACCTCCTCGAAGACCTCGGCGCTCGCCTGGATCGGGATGCGCACGTGCGGCCCGCGCCGCCAGTGCGGCTGGTAGTACACCCGGAGCGCCGAAGGGGCCACCGCCGTGATGAACGGGCGGACCGCGTCGAGCAGCAGGTCGGTGCGGTCGGTGTCATGGTGGAACACGTTCACCGTGCGCCACAGGGGCTCTGTCACTTGCGGTCTCCTCGGCAGTTGAGCTCGATCACGTATTCGGTCACTCTCGGTACCCCCTGGTGATCGAGGAGCGCGGTCTCCGGCCCGGGCGCGACCTCGGAGAACACCGCCGCACCGGCCGGGTCCCTGGCGAGCCGCTCGAAGGCCAGCACGAGGTGCGGTGCGCCGATGTCGACGTACAGCGGCTTGCGGCTGCGGTCGCCCGTGGTCGAACCGACCGAGATCGCGCGCATCCGCAGCACGGACACGAAGAACCGGGTCGGGAGGCCGTACTCGGCCAGCCAGTCGGTCAGCGCGAGCAGGAAGTCCGCGTCGGACTGACCGGGCGCGCGGCGTGGCAGGGTGCCGGGCTGCGCCACCCAGGTGGCCCGCCTGAGCACCACGCGCCCGATGCTCAGCCTCGGCGCGTGCAGGACGCGGCCCCGCCCGTTCCCGGCGCTCGCGTCGTGCCGGAGCGGCTGGTCGGGGCGCAGCAGCAGGGGGTTCTCGCCGAACGCCTCGACCAGCAGCGCCATGACCGGCGGGAATTGCCGCTCGTAGGACAGTCCGCCGTGGACCGGGCGGACGACCGATCCGTCGTCGAACAGGACCGGCAGCCCGTCGCCGTCCACGCCGACCGTCAGCCCGGCGGGCGGCGGGTAGTCGAGCCGGTCCGGCAGGGCGAGCTCGCGCTGGTTGAGCGAGGTGGCGAGGGTGTGGGGGAACTCCGCGTACGCCGGCGCGTCCGGGTACACCGCGTCGACCGGGAGCGGGTCGTCCGCGATGTGGCACAGCAGTCGGCGCACCTGTGAACGGGCCCGGCCGAAGCCGGAGTTCACCGCGTTGACGATCACCTCGTCGCCGTCGCGCTGGACGTACACGGCGGCCGAGCCGGCCGGGCGCACCCAGGCCGGCAGCGCGTCGAGGACGTCCTCGATCCGCTGCCGGTCCGGCAGCGCGCGCCGGACCTCGGCGATCAGGTCCACCAGGTGGCGGACCTCCGCGACCGGGCTGGCCGCCAGGGTGCCGGTCAGCCCGGTCATGTCGAAGGCGACCGCGGCGGGGTGCAGCCGCCTGGCCTCGTGACCGTCGCGGACGAGTTCGGCGTAGAACCGGTCGAACGGCACCGGCGTCTCCGTGCCGAAGCGCTCCCGGATGAACGCGGCGACCGCCAGTTTGTAGGGCAGCGTGGAGTCGAAGACCGCGAGCAGCCGGCAAGCCGTCGCCAGGTCGTCCAGTGCGTCCCGCCAGGACGGCAGGCCCGCCTCGGCCACGACTCCCGGGATGACCGACTGCTCGGTCAGCACGTCCCTAAGCTTGCCGGTGATGCCGAGGTCCCGTAGCTGCTCGTGGAGCAGCGCCCCGAGCGCGATCCGGTCGGCCCCGTTAGCGCTCCCATACGCGCGCAGCCCCTCGTGGACCGGGACCAGCGCGGGAACCCGCTCGGCCACCTGCTGCGTCGGATCGATGCCGTGGTCGTCGAAGTCCGGCTGGAGCAGGAGCAGTCCGCTCGTCACGAGGGAGCGCAGGTACCCGGCCGTCTGCTCCGGCGGCGCGGGAAAGGCCGCCGTCAGCTCGGCGAGCGTCGGCCGGCCGGCCGCGGCGCGCAGGCAGTGCCGCAGCGGGGCGGTGAGCGGCAGGGTGAGGAGGTCCTCCGCCGGCGCGGGGCCGAGGAAGCGGACGGTGCCGGCCTCCAGGCGCGCGCTGGGGTTGACCCGGACCGTCGGTTCGGCCGAGCCGGCGGCCAGCGGGGTGAGGACCGACAGGTCGAGTTCGACGATCGACTGCGCCGGCCCGGTCGCGGCCCACCGCAGGGCCGGCCCGTCCGGGACGAACCGGCCGAGGCCGCTCGCGGTGAACGTGCTGAACGGGCTGGTCTTGACGGCGGCGCGGGCGGCGTAGACGGCCAGCCGGATCAGTTCCTGCCGCCCGGGTCTGCGTCCGAGTACCTCGTGCAGGGTGGGGCTGGCATGGGCGAGGCCCTGGTCGAACCGGGGATCCGCGCCGATCTCGCGCAGGCGGCCGTCGATGGACCGGGCGGCTTCGGCCAGCACGCCCGGCAACCGCGCACGGTCGGCGCGGTACTGGCCCAGCCTGCGGCCGAACTCCGCGATGTCCTCGGCGAGTTCGGGTCCCAGCGCCGAGGCGACCGGCGGCTCGGCGAGCAGTCGCCGGGGATCGCGCAGCCGGTGCACGGCCCGGCGCAGCGCCACCAGCTTGGGTTTGGCCGAGGGCTCGGACAGCGCGCCGATCACGTCGTGGCAGTGGTCGGACAGCGTCGCGGCGTCGGCCGTCAGGCCTGCGGCCGTACGGGACAGCGCGACCAGCTCGTGACGCAGCCGGTCGTCGGCGAGCCGGTCGGCCACGTCGGCGGACAGGCCCGCGACGCGTACTCCGAAGGTGGTGGCGTGGCTGCTCATGGGAACGGGTGGGGGTGGGGGTTGAGGTCGGCTTCGGCCAGCGGGCGCGGTGCGTGACCGAGCCGGTGAGGTACCTCCCGCAACCGGGTCAGCCCGTCGGTCCGCCGGTTGCGGTGGCCGAAGGTCATGGACAGGGCGCCGGGCGCGATCACTTTGACGCAGTGCAGGCCGGCGGCCTCGTGCAGCGGCGAGGTCTGGTCGACGACCACGACGTCCATGCCGCCCGCCAGCATCCGGCCGACGGCCTCGGCGAGGTCGTCCCGCAGGTCGGCGTGGAGCGGCCACGGGCTGCGGGTGACCACCTCGTCCCAGCCGATCACGCGGTCGCCGTCGAGCAGGAACGAGAAGCGGTCGAACGCCTCCGGCGTCGCGCTGCACACCGCGTGGTCGGTCATGGTCCGCACCAGTTCGGGATCGGCGGCCATCCGCCTGGCCCGCTCGGCCTCGGCCGGGTACCTGACCTGCTCCTGTTCGATGATCGGCGCCAGCTCACCGAGGGCGGTGAGCACGGCGGCGACCGGGTCCAGCGCGGAGCCGCTGGTGCAGACGACCTTCGGCCGGCTGTCGTCACCGGTGGTGTCCTGTGCGAGGACCCAGAACGAACGGATCCCCTCCGTCAGGGTGGTGTCGAAGGCCCGGACCCGGCAGCCGGTGCGCTCGATGAGCTCCACCAGGAGCCCGATCCGCGGATCCGGTGCCCGGGCGAGGTCCACCTCCGGCACGGGCATCCTGGCGTACCAGGTCATCAGGAACGCGTCACGCTCGACGACCTCCAGGATCCCGTGCAGGATCGCCTCCTCCAGGCAGCCGCCGAGCGCGCAGCCGTTGGAGATCTCGAAGGTGAACGGCTTGTCCGCGAGGGTCCCCGGCTGGAACGGCATCCGGTAGTAGGCGTGGGTCTCGGGCACCAGGACCGGCCGGGCCTGCCCGAACGAGTACCCCCACACCCAGGACACCACGGCGTCCTCGGTGAACGGCTGGTACTGGCAGTCCGGCTCCAGGTAGCGCTCCGGGGAGAGCAGGCCGAACGAGCGCGGGTCCAGCGCGTGCCCGGCAAGGTCCGCGTAGCTGCCGCGCACGGTGGTCCGCTTGCCCCAGGGCCACTGGCCGCCGAGCCGTTCCAGCGCCTCCGCGACCGCGGTGGCCCGGCTGGAGGCGAAGTCGAGGGTGCGCCCGAACCCCGCCTCCCCCTGGTAGCCGTACTCGGTCAGGACCGATTCGGTCAGCGGCACGAGCGAGTCGCGCATGCCGCGCGGCGGGGCGACCACACCGGTCTCGGCGTCCACGTAGAGCGCGGTCAGCCGGGATTCGGAGAGCTCGCCGATCCGGCTGGAGCGGGCCCGGGGCTTGAGCCGGGACCGGGGCTCGATCGCGGCCGCCGCCGCGGTGTCCTCGGGCAGCGCGCCGCAGACCGCGCACAGCGGGTCCGGGAGGAACGTGTGCCGGCTCAGCGACAGGTCGCGCAGGTCGAGGAACCAGCAGCAGTCCTCGGCGGCGCCCGCGTGCAGGAGTTCGGAGACGGCCTCGGCGGCGAAGCCGGACAGCCAGTCCGACGGCCGACTCGCGATCCGGTCGTCCGCGCGCAGCCGGCTGCTCCACGGCGCCCGGGCGGGCGCGCCGGCCCGCCACTTCTGCAGGCACCAGACGCAGCCGGGCTCGCCGGGCCGCACCAGCGGGCCGACCACGACCCGGTCGAGCTCGGTCCACACCGGCAACCAGGGCTCGCCCCGGTCGTGCACCGCCGCCCAGTCGCCGGTGTCCCAGCCGTCGTGCGCCACCACCAGGGCCGCCGGCGGACGCCGGGCGATGGCAGCGGCCAGGAGGCCCTTGCCGAGTACGGTGTCTGTCACGTCCGTTCCCCTCACCAGGTCAGCCGGAACTCGGGGCGCAGGCCGGCGGGGTGCTCGGTGCCGAACTGCGCCACCAGCAGGCTCCGTTTGCGCCCCTCCAGACCGAACCAGGTGTCCAGCAGATGGGTGAGCACGTCGTTCTGGATCCGGCTCGCCACGCCGATGGCCGCGGCGGCGAGGCAGGCCCGGTGCAGTGCGGCACCGGCGGCCGCCTGCTGCACGCGGTACCAACGGGTGCCGAACCGCTCCTCCAGGGCCGCGCCGTCCCCCACCGGCAGCAGCCACACGTTCGCCGTGCGGGCGCCCTGCTGGGGCAGCGCGGCCAGCGCGGCCTCGCGCAGCCGCTGCCGGGGATCGCCCTCGGCCACCAGCTCCAGTTGGTGCTCGTCGGGAAGGTAGCGGTACGCACCGGACGGGATGCCCGTCACGTCGGCGATGACGCAGTGGAACTCGACCAGGTTGGCCGGCACGTCCCAGCCCTCCTGCCGGCCGTAGCCGGCGAGGATCGTGGCCAGTGTGCCCATCGACATGGTCTCGCCGTTGAAGCCGCGCATGGCCGCGTGACGGGTCCGGGTGCCGGCCGGCAGGTCCGGTTCCGCATGCGGCAGGCTGATCCGCGTGCCTTCCCCCAGGGGTGCGGCCGGCAGCGGTTCCGGGCGGGGGCGGCTCTGGGCGAGCACCGCCGAGTGCGCGCCGGAGGCGAGTGGGTAGGAGGCCAGCGACGGGCCGCCGTAGGTGGCGGGCACCGGCGGGACCAGCTCGATCACCGCGTGCACCCCCTCCTCCCTCGGGTCGAGCCCCAGCAGCTCGGTCACGTCGGCGTCGGGGAAGCACAGCCGGGCCGTGGCGTCCTGGTCGCCCGCGACCACCAGCGCCTGCGCCACCTGGATCCCGGCCTCCAGGCAGACCAGCCGGTAGTACATCTCGCCGTACTTGGCGGCCAGCCGCCAGAACACGTTCGTCTGCACCAGGACGGTCGCGGCCGGCCGGGACGCGACCCAGCTCCGGTAGTCACCCGAGCGCAGCAGCACCAGGGCGTGCCGGGCCGGGTCGTAGTAGTAGACGCCCGGTGGCACCTCCGAGTCGGGACCGGCGATCACGTACCACTCGGCGCTGTACCGGGCGCCCCCTGACGGGGTCGGGCGCCGGGTCACCAGCCACTGCAGCGGATCGGAGTCCGGGATGGCCTCGAAGCTGTCGGTGAAGGGCAGCTTGTCCAGCGGGGTCAGCCACTGCGACCGGGTGATGCCCCCGAGGTCGGCGAGCATCCTGCCGAGCCGGTGCTCGGAGCTCTCCGGCGGCCACGGCAGCGGGTGGCGCGGTGCGCCCGGGTAGGTCTTGACGACCAGGGGCCGGAACGCCGCCTGGTTCACCACCTCGGTGGGGGTGTGCACGTTCTCCACGTAGTGCGTGGCGTCGTTGCTCATGGCTCACACCGCGCACAGGTCGAAGGCGGTCCTGGTCAGCAGCAGCCGCAGGTGGGACTCCTGGGCCAGGCTGATGCCGAGCCGGTTGCACATCAGGTGCGTGAACCGCTCCACGATCAGCTGCGGGACCAGGTGGTTGATGTGCTGCAGCACGTCGGCCGGAGCCTCGAAGTCGGAGTAGGCGTCCAGCTTGCCCAGCAGCTCCAGTTCGACCAGGGTGTCGTTGGCCTCCCGCACGGTGGCCAGCCACCTGCTCTCCACGGACGCGTCCGGCAGTGCCACGCCCCTCGTCGACGCGAACACCGCCTCCAGGCTGGTGCGCAGCCGGGCCTTGTTCGCGTCGAAGTACCGCTCGAACGCCGCCGACTGCAGCAGCTCCGCCGCGGCGCCGCCGCTCTCGACCATGAACCGTGCCTGGTAGGCGAGTTCGGGCAGGATGCCGGTGAAGACCGTGCGGTTGGCGGCCAGCATGGCGAAGGCGTCCATGGCGCGCTGACCCGGGGTGCGACCGCGGGCGATCAGTTCGACCGCCAGCACGCTGGCCGCCATGAACTGCTTCTCGACGGCGGCCAGGGAGCGGCCGGTGCCGTACACGTCGGTCTCGGGCACGTAGTCGATGAACGCGATCGAGTTGTCCGGGTGCAACGAGTCGTAGTGGTCCATCCGCTCCAGCTCGGCGAGCTCGGCCGCGGACTCGGCGTAGGCCTGCTCGGTCAGCGCGGACTGCGACGGCGAGGTGCGGTAGAACTCCGCGGCCGTCTCCTCGATGACCGAGCGGACCTCCTCGACGTGCTCCGGCCAGGTGCGCACCCGCAGCCGGACGTGCGGGCCGCCCTCCCAGTAGCGGAGGAAGAAGAAGCCGTCGACCAGTCCGGCCCGGCCCAGCCGTTCGACGGCGGGCCTGACGACACCGACGATCACGGCGTCCTGGTCGCCGTGGTAGAAGAGGTGGGCGCTGACCCAGCTGTACTCAGACATAGGTGACTCCGGGCTCGTTCAGTTCCACGATGTACTCCGCCACGTGCTCACCGCGGACGTGGCCGGGATCCGGCAGCATCTCGCTGATCTGCACGATCGCGTCCGGCGCGGTGAGCCGGCGTTCCAGACCGAGCAGCAGCAGCGTGCTGGCGAAGTCCACGTAGGTGGGTTTGGTGTCGTTGTTCGGCCCCTGACCGTTCTCGCCCTGGTTCAGTGACGCCGGGTCGAGGACGGTGACGAAGCAGCGCTCGGGGATGCCGTGTTCGGCCAGCCAGCCGACGATCCTCAGCACCCAGGCCTCGCCGGTCGGGGTGTCGGCCCGCCGGGGCACCTGGTCGGCGTGGGTCAGCCACATGGCGCGGCGCAGCACCACGTTGCCCACCATCAGCCGGGGCAGGTGGCGCACTCCGCTGTCCGTGCGCGGGTCCGAGGTCATCCGGAGCTCGGTGGACGCGTCGAACCAGGTGTTGGACTCGCCGAACGCCTCGATCATGAAGCGTGCGGCGTGCGGCAGCAGCCGGTCGGCGCCCAGGCCCGGGTGCACCGGGCAGATCCGCTTGCCCAGCCGGCGTGACACCAGCGTGAGCAACCCGTCCTCGCCGTACTGCACATGGAGGTCGTTGACCGTCACCCGGTCCTCGTCCTCGCGCGTGCTGCGGACGCCGGGGTAGTCGACGACCAGCCGGACGCTCGGCTTCCTGACGTTGACGGCGGAGCGGGCCACGGCCTCGAACTCGGCGAACAGCACGTCGTCGCGGCCCGCGGCCAGCCCCGCTTCGTCCGGGACGCCGGCGGGCAGGTCGAGCACGTCCAGGATGTGCCGCACCCGGTTGCGGCCGCGGCCGAAGCCGCCGCCGATGCTGTTGACGACCAGTTCCGGGCCGTGTGCGGCATGGGCGAGCTGGCAGTAGACCGCGAGCGACGTCGGTGTGCGGACCCAGTCCGGCCACTGTGCGGCCAGCTTGCGCACCTCGTCGGGGTCGATGCGGACCACGCCGTCCCGGTCGGGCGTGCGCTCGCCCAGCAGGCGCTTGCCGGCGGTGCGCAGGCGGTGCAGCTCGCGCACCGTTTCGACCGGGCTGTCCGCACTGGCGAACCGGCTGTGCGCCAGGCGCGGCCCGCGCCCGGCCGGGCCCGACGCGGCGCCGGCGGACTGCTCGGCCAGGACGTCCCGGTAGAGCACCATCAGCGGGACCTGCGCCCCGACCGGGTAGCGGCTCCAGAACAGCGAGGCGAGCGTCAGCTTGAACGGCAGGTCGGGCCCGATCAGGCCGAGCAGGGTGCGCACCGCGTCGAGGTCGTCCAGCAGCGGACGCCAGCTCGCCCGGTCCAGCACGGCACTCGTGCCGGGGTGCACCGCGTTCTCGTAGAAGCTGTACCGGGCGAACTCCTGGGCCATCTTCGGGCTGCCGGCGTGGGCGTGGTCGCCCACCTCGCGCAGTGCCGCGTCCAGCCCGTGGACCACGGCCTCGCGGACGGCGACCCGGTCGCCGGGTTCGGTGATGGTCGGGTAGCTCGACAGCGCCTCGGCCAGCCCGTGCAGGGTCCGGTCCAGCCGTTCCAGGCCCGGCTGCCGGCGCAGCCAGGCGCGCAGGTCGCCGACCGGGTCCGCGGACTGGTCGGCGAGCGGCGGGACCGGCTCCAGCAGGCCCAGCGTCACCAGTCGGCGCAGGAACAGGTCGACCTTGCGCCCGTCGGGCGCGACGGCCAGCAGCGCGTCCCGCAGCTCGTCGAAGGTGCACTGACCGGAAGTGCGCCGGGGGGCGGTCAGTTCCAGCACCCGGCGCAGGGTCGGGGTGAGCGCGAGGCTGTGCACGTGCTCGACCGGCCGACGGCCGAGGAACAGCAGCGCGTCGTCGACGGCCGTGGCGCTGGGGTTGATCCGGATCGGACAGCCGCCGACCAGCTCCGGGCGTTCGCAGACGGCGCGCGCGATCCGGTGCAGCGATCCGACGCTGACCTCGGTCGCGGTCGCCGCGGCGGGCCGCCCCGCGGCCGGCTCGACGATGTCCTCGGCCTCGCCCCAGGCGGCCAGGCCGCTGCTGGTGAACGTGGAGTACGGGCTGGTCTTCGCGGCGGAGCGGGCCAGGTACTGCGCCAGGCGCAGCACGGTCTGGCGCTGCGGCGCGTGCCCGGTCTCCACCCACTTCCGCAGGGCCAGGAACAGGTCCGGGTTGGCGTGCACGAGACCGAGCTGGAACGCGGGCAGCCCGGCCGCGGCGAGCAGCGACTCGTAGCTCTCCGCCCGGTCCTGTTCGAGTTCCTGGGGGAGTGCCGCGACCAGGCGGTCGCGTTCGGCGAGCCGCTCCTCCCACTCCCGCAGCGGGGCGACCAGCTCGGCGGGGACGTCGGCCGATCGCGCCGGATGGACGTGGCGGCCGCGGTGCACTGCCCGGCGCACCGCGACGAGCCCGGCCTTGAGCTCGCCGTCGCCCGTGGCGCCGATCACCGTGTGCAGCAGGTCCGACAGCTCGCCGGCCGCCGTGGTGATCTCGCCGCGCAGCCGCACCAGCTCGCCGGCCGTGTGCCAGCTCCGCGCGCAGCGCAGTCCGTCCAGCGCGGCGACCGGGCTGCCGGCGAGGCGGACCACGGCGGACGACCCCGGCACGTACCGCTGCGGGGCGGGGCCGGCTTCTCGCATCCTGTCCATCACTCCACCCCCTCCGGCTCGACGGGGACGATCATGCGTCCGCCCGGGCCGGTTCTGGCCAGCATGATCTGGAAGACCGGGGCGTGCCGTTGCTCGGCCAGTCCGAGGGCCGCGCGGACCCCTTCGGCGTGGTAGGCGTTGACGATCCGGCCGGACATGCCCTGTGCCGCGGCCGCGACGCACACGCGGTGCGCGAGCAGCCCGGCCTCCTGGTTGAGCACGCGGTAGCCGCGGTCACCGAAGGTGTCGAACGCCCAGTCGCGGTCGCCGACGAGATGGACGATGGCGTTCATGTTCCGGAAGACCGGTCCGGGGATGGTGACCCGCTCGATCGCCGTGACGGCGTCGGTGTCGGCGTCCGCGCGGACGATCGGATGCAGCGCGCCGGTGTTCTGGTCGAGCCGGTAGGAACCCGCCGGAATTCCGGTGAGATCGCCGACGGTCAGGTAGATCTCCAACGGGACCGGCGCGCCGGCCGGGACGGCGTCGCTGGCGACCCCGGTCCGGATCCGGGCCAGCCGCGCCCACAGCTCGACCCCGTCGACCTGCGAGGCGACCGGCTTGAAGAGCCCGGGGCCCGAATCACGCACCCGCAGCACCTGCGCCAGGTCGATCTCCGGGGCCTCGGCCCGGGGCAGGGGCAGTGGTTCGGTGCCGGGCACGGCGGGCGCGACCGGTTCGGCCGCTGCGAAGGTCGCGGTGTCGGTGCGCAAGGACGCGCGGTTGACCTTCGTCAGCGCCGGGCAGGCCTGAGCGGCCTTCAGTCCGCCGGGGACCACGGTCGGACTGATCGGGTCGATGGTCGCGGCCAGCGCCGCGGCCGTCCGCGGGACCGGGTCGCGCCGCGGGCCGGCGTCGGCGTCGGCGAGGTGCAGCGGCAGGACCACCAGGGCCGGCTCCTCGTCGGGGTCGAGTCCGAGCAGCTTGTTGACCGGCTCGTCGACGAACTGGTGGTGCACGTGCGGCCGCAGGCCCATGGACCGGGCGACCAGGTCGAGGTTCCCGGTGAGCAGTCCGGCCTCCTGGGTGCACAGGCGGTAGGCGTAGTCGCGGTAGATGTACGCGACCTTGGAGAACAGCCCGGAGAGCACGAACACGGCCTGGGGTGAATCACCCGCGGTTCCGGTCGCGCCGGCCAGCAGCCGCCGGTGGTCTCCGCCGCGCAGCAGCACCAACGCGTGGTGCGGAGCGTCGTAGTGGTAGACGCCCTCGGGCAGCACCACGTACAGCTGGACACCGAACAGGCAGCGCGCGGACGCGACCATCCGGTGGTAGGGCCAGGTCCCGTTGGTGTCGAACTCCTGCCGGGAGAGGCCGTAGCCGTAGCGCAGCAGCGTCGACAGCGCCGCTTCGTCGAACGCCTCGACCTCGCGCAACTCCTGGGGGACCCTGGTCGTCAGCGGGCGTCGGGGCCGGCCCCGGTAGATCTTGAACTTCAGCGGCTCGTCCGGGTTGGCGTACTCCGACTGCCGGGCCTCCATCGCCTCGGCGAGGTCCTCCAGGCTGACCCGCAGGAACTCCCGGCCGACAGCGCCCCCGCGCTCGGTCACGGCACCCCCGGTCACGGGAAGGGATGCGGGTGCGGGTTGCGTACCTCGGACAGCCTGGGCAGTCCGGTCACCCGCCGGGCCGCGTGTCCGAAGGTCATCGGCACCGAGCCCGGTGCTATCACCTTGACGCATTTAAAGCCTCCGGCTGTCTGTTCTGTGGAGGTGGTGTCGACGGCGACGACGTCCATGCCGGCCGTGGCGAAGCGCCGGACGGCCTCGTCGAGGTCCGCGCCGATGTCGGTGGTGCTCGGCCAGTGCCAGCGTCCGAGCCGCTGCTCCCAGGTCGAGGTCGCCGGATCGTCGAGCAGGAAGGAGTACCGGTCGAAGGTGGCCGGATTGGCGGCGCAGAGCAGGTGGTCGGCCATCGAGACGACCTCGTCCGGATGGTCGGCCAGGTGCCGGGCACGGTCGTGCCAGTCCGGATCGAGCGCCAGGATGGCCAGGTACTCGACGGTCTGGCTCAGTTCGTGCAGCGCGGCCAGGATCGCCTCGGCCGGGCGCAGCCCGCTGCCGCCGGTCGAAACGGCCCTGGGCCGCGCGGCGCCGGTGACGTCCTCGGCGAGCGTCCAGAACGACGGGATCCCGTGTTCCCGCGTGCTGTCGAAGACGTGCACCCGGTAGCCCTGCCGCTCGATCCGCTCGGCCACCAGCGGGATCCGGCGGTCGGGCACCGTAGCCGGGTCGATCTCAGGCAACGGGGTCTGCTGGTACCAGGCCATCAGGAACGCGTCGCGCTCGGCGACTTCGAGGATGCCGTGCAGCACGGCCTCCTCGTAGCAGCCCCCGAGCGCGTTGCCGCTGGAGATCTCGCCGGCGAACCTGGGCTCGCCGGCGGGCATCGGCAGGCGGTAGTAGACGAAGCTCTCCGGCACCAGCACCGGCCGGCCCTGGCCGAAGGAGTAGCCCCACACCCAGTTGGTCACCGCGTCCTCGGTGAACTTCCGGTACGGGAAGTCCGGGATCAGGAACCGGTCGTCGGGATAGAGCCCGAGCGTGCGGGGGTCGATCGCGGCACCGGCCACCTCGGCGTAACCGGCCCGGACGGCGGTGCGCTTGGCCGGCGCGTACGCCGTGAGCCGCTCCAGCGACTCGGCCACCGCGATGGACCACGCGGAGGTGAAGTCCCGGGTGCGGCCGTAGCCGGCCGGCTCCGCCGGGGCACCGGGTGCGGCCAGGACAGCCCCGCTGAACGGGAATGCGTGCCCCGGGTAGGAGGTGACCGTGGGGATCAGGCCGGCCTGCCCGTCGACGTAGGTCGCCGCGAGTGCGCCCCGGTCGAGCCGCCGGACGCGGCTGGATTCGGGCGACAGCTTGCGCCGCGCCTCCCGGACCACCCGTGCGCCCTGCTCGCTGTCCTCCGGCACCTCCGAACACCTCTGACAGTGCGGGTCGTCGAGGAAGGCGTGCCGGGACAGGGCCAGCGTGGCGGTGTCGACGACCCAGAACCGCCGGGCCCCGGGCCGCGCCGCGGCCAATCCGTCGACGGTGTCGGCCAGGAAGCTCGGCAGCTCCCGGTCCGACGCCCCGGCGGCCATCTCGGCGGCGCGTTCGGCGGACGCCGCCGCGACGCGACGCGTGTGCAGGCACTCCGGGCAGCCCGGCGCCGACGGCCCCACGACCACCTGGTGCGGTTCGAGGAGCACCTGCGGCTGGTCAGCCATGGAGGACCACGACACGCACCACGAACGGGGACAACCGGGCCAGGGAGGCATCGTGGTCCAGCGGGACCGCGACCACCCGGCCGCCCTCCCCGGTCAGCCCGGCCACGACCTCGTCCAGCGTCACCGAACGGGGCCCCGCCCCGGTCGCGCCCCCGGCGGCCGAGCCGCGCAGCCACTCGGGCAGGTCGGGCACGGGGGCCGGCGCGTAGCCGGGCTGGCCCGTGGCCCGGGCCTGGTAGGCGAGCAGCGTCCGCTCCAGCCCCTCCTCCAGCGCGGCGGCGACGTCCAGGCCGCTGACGTAGGCGACGGTGCCGGCGGGGGTGGTGAACGCGAAGGTCGGCAGGCCGAGCAGACCGGACAGGTCGTGGACCTCGAACGACTCCTCGACGATCCCCAGCAGTTTCAGGTAGCGCTCACCGCGCGGGGTCAGCTCGGCGGCGTCCAGGTCCAGCTGCGGCAGCGGTTCGGTCGCGGTCGACAGGGCGGCCACCGCGGTGTCGTTGACCGCCGCCACCACGGCGGCGCGCACGGCGTCGGACCAGTCGGTTCCGGAGGCCGCGGTCCGTGCGGGGAAGACCTCGGCGGCGTCGACCTCGACCGGCTCGCCGGTCAACACGTCCAGCCCGTACAGCCGGTCGCCCTTGCGGGAGTCGACCATCACGGCCGCGTAGCCTTCGAGCGCGCGCCGGACCGCCCGCTCGCGGGACTCGACCACGGTCTCACCACAGCCGTGGACCGGGAAGGAGCCGCCGGCCAGGCCGACCGGGTCGGAGACCACGACCTCGCTGACGAACAGCGGCAGCTGCTCGTAGTCGCGCTCGGTGACCTCGGCGAACACTCCGGTCCGCGGGTCGACGAAGTCCACCGCGCGCCGGGCCAGTTCCTCGTCGTCCACGGGCTTCGCGGCCACCAGCGCGGCCAGCCGTGCCGGGTCGTCGGGAACGGCGGGCAGCGCGAGCGGGTGCGGCAGGAAGGTGTGCTTCGAGGTCTCCAGGGTCTCCAGGTCGAAGCGGACCAGGTGGTCGGGGCCTGCGCCCTTGTCGATGCCGGCGAGATGGCGGAACGCCGCGAAGCACAGCTGGTTGGCGACCAGCGCGACGGTGGGGCCGCGCAGGAACTCGCTCGGTTCCACCTCGGGGTGGTCGCGCAGGTCCGCGCCGACGAGGTCGGATGTGAGCGCAAACAATCGACGCCATGCGGAATCCCAGGCGGTGGGGTCGTCGTTTTCGCCGATCACCGGGCCGACCCACGCCTCGTCGCCCGACACGACCGCCTGCGCGAACGCGGCGCCTGCGGCGGCGGCCGCCGCGGGCAGCTGCCGGGCCCGCTCGATCATGGGGCGGTCGGCGACGTGCAGCACCATGGTGGCGTCGGCGGCCACCAGGTCGAGCCGCTGGGCGTCGGCGTCCCGGTAGACGATCCGCTGCTCCGGGTCCTGCGCACGGGACGCGTCCAGGTGCTCGGCGACGCGGTCGCGGTCGAACGGCGACTCGGCGAACGGCGCGAGCGGCACGGTGCGCACGCCGGCGCGCAGCTGCGAGTTGACCAGCGCCTGAAGCAGCGGGCCGGATCCGGTCAGCACGACGGAACTGTCGCGGAAGGCCTCGAAGCGCCGTTCGGGGGAGTCGGTGAAGTACTCGATGAAGGAGATGTTGGCCGCGTAGGTGGTGACCAGCTCGCCGGACAGCGTGTGCGGACGGTCGTCCAGCGCGTTCTTGACGTACCCCTTGTTGAGCAGGAGTAGAACGAGCTTGGCCAGCGCGGCGCGGCTGGGCTCCGGTACCGAGGCGCACAGCTCGCCGAGGGTCTTGGTGCCGTCCAGCAGCGGTGCGATCCGCTGGATCCACTCGTACGTCGACGCGCCCTTGAGCATCGAGCCGCCCAGATTGCTGCGGATGTAGGCGCCTTCCGGCACGCGCATGACGTAGACGTCCCCACGAAGCCGAGGCCGTACCTGATCGACGTTCACTTCCATGACCACCGCTTCTTCGAGAATGCATTGATGACTGGTCAGTAGAAAGGACCGAGAGCCACCCGGTCCTCTGACGCGCGCACGCACCGGCTAGAGCACATGTGCCGGGAGATCAGCACCGGATCAGGTGCAGGAGCAGCACGGGGTGCAGCAGCAGCAGCTGCTGCTGCCCTTCGAGGCGGACAGCTCGGTCAGGCCGTAGCCGGCGGTCACCGAAGCGGGAACCACCTCACCCAGCTCGACGAGCTCGAAGGCGCTGTCGTCCAGCACCAGGTTGTCGAAGTTCTCCATGTCTTTCACCTCCCTTCCTCTCTGGGATCGATCAGTGGGCGCACCGGATCAGGTGCAGGAGCAGCACGGGGTGCAGCAGCAGCAGCTGCTGGTGCCCTTGGAAGCGGACAGCTCGGTCAGGCCGTAGCCGGCGGTCACCGAAGCGGGAACCACCTCGCCGAGCTCGACGAGCTCGAAGGCGCTGTCGTCCAGCACCAGGTTGTCGAAGTTCTCCATGTCTTTCACCTCCCTTCCTACGTGGGGCCGGTGCCGGCCCGCTCCCACAATGCGGGCC